>JBGUZD010000122.1:0-17917 GCA_045222695.1 Candidatus Limivicinus sp. | reverse complement strand
GCAACGGCACCGCCCGCGTCAACGCGCTGAAGGCCGCCGGCTTCGACGCCCAGCTGGTGCAGGACATCGTCAACGGCATGCTGGCCTGAGCGATCGGCTTTAGAAAAACAAGAGAAACAGCGGGCCCGCTTCAAGGGGCGGGCGCCGTAAAACGGATTAAAGAAGACGAGAAACACAAAAACTGTGCTTTCTCGTCTTCTTTTTGTCCGGGCCCGATGCCCGGAGGTCCGGATCGGGTTTTCCTTCAAAACGGTCCGATGATTATCCGGATGAAGAAGCGGGTCTGTTTGCGTCCGATACGGTCTCAAAAAGGGGTTTTCCGTCTTGCGCCCGGGCTTTGTTCTGTTATATAATAAAACATCATGTTATGCGCAAAAAACAGGGAAACCGCCGACAATGAGCTTTGCGGTCGACCTGACGATCAAGTGAGGTCATATCATGGACGAATCGATATTCAGAAAGAAGAGCATTGACAGGATCTCGTCGCCGGAGGCGCTCAACGACTATCTGCGCGTGACGACCCCCACGGTCTGGCTGATCCTGGCGGCGATCATCCTGCTGCTTGTCGGCTTCCTGGCCTGGAGCACGGTCGCCAACATCGACAGCTTCGCCACCGGGACCGCGCAGGTGGAAAGCGGCGCCATGACGATCCGCTTCGACAACGAGCAGATCGCCCAGAAGGTTCAAAGCGGTATGACCGTCGTCGTCGGCGAGACGGAAAGCAGGATCAGCGGCGTCGGGACGGATGAAAACGGCAGCCTCTTTGCCGTCGCGCCCACAACGCTCGCGGACGGAAGCTATCCCGTCAAGGTCGTTTTCCGCCGGACACAGGTGCTGAGTCTGCTGTTCAACTGAGGGAAAGCATATGCCGAAGAAAAAGAATCGCAGCCCCGTGACAAAGGGCCGCGCGCATGTGCCGGTCATCATGCAGATGGAGGCGCTGGAATGCGGCGCCGCCTCGCTTGCCATGGTGATGGCCTATTACGGAAAATGGGTGCCTCTCGAGCAGGTCCGCCTCGACTGCGGCGTATCCCGCGACGGCTCGAACGCGCGAAACATGCTCGTCGCCGCGAGAAGCTACGGCTTCGAGGCGCAGGGCTTCCGCTGTGAGACCGCCGCGCTCAGGGACGGCATCGAGCTGCCCTGCATCATCCATTGGAATTTCAACCACTTCGTGGTCCTCGACGGATTTCGGGGCAACTACGCCTGGATCAACGATCCGGCGCGGGGCGAGGTCAAGGTCCCCCTTGAGGAATTCGACCGCGCCTTTACGGGCGTCTGCCTGCAGATCGTTCCGGGCGAGGACTTCGAGCCCTCCGGGAAGCGCAAGAGCACGCTCGCCTTTGCCAGAAGCCGCCTTAAAGGCGCGGGCGCGGCGGTCGCCTTCGTGCTGCTCTCCACGGTGATCGGCTATCTCTTCGGGATCATCAATCCCGCTTTCTCCCGCTTCTTTATGGACCGTCTTCTCACGGGCGAGAACCGCGAGCTGCTCTATCCCTTCCTCCTGCTGATGATCGCGATGGGGCTCGCGCAGGTGATCGTGTCCTGGGTGCAGGCCGTCTATTCCCTGAAGATCAACGGCAAGATGGCAATCGTCGGCAGCAGCGAGTTCATGTGGAAGGTCCTGCGCATGCCGACGGAGTTCTTCTCCCAGCGTCTTGCGGGCGATATCCTGCAGCGCCAGGGAACGAACGCCTCCATCGCCTCGACCCTGGTCAACACGCTCACGCCGCTGCTGCTCAACACGCTGATGATGATCGTGTACCTCGTGGTGATGCTGCGCTGCAGCGTGCTGCTGACGGTGGTCGGCCTGGTCACGATCGTGCTGAACCTGCTGGTCTCGCAGCTGATCTCCGCCAAGCGCGTGAACATCACCCGCGTGCAGCTGCGCGACGCCGGCAAGCTCTCGGCCGCGACGGTCTCCGGTATTCAGATGGTCGAGACCATCAAATCCAGCGGCGCGGAAAACGGATATTTCCAGAAGTGGGCGGGCTACCAGGCCTCCGTCAACGCGCAGAGCGTGCGCTTTGCCCGGCTCAATCAGATCCTGGGCATGATCCCCTCCGCGCTCTCCGCGATCGCGGACGCGCTGGTGCTGATCCTGGGCGTGCTGCTTGCCATGCAGGGGAAATTCACGCTCGGTATGATCATGCTCTTCCAGGGCTTTCTGAGCTCCTTTATGTCGCCCGCGATGATGATCATCTCCGCCGGACAGAGCCTGCAGGAGATGCGCACCGAGATGGAGCGCGTGGAGGACGTCATGCAGTACCCCACGGACCCGCACTTCTCCGACGCGCCCCTGTCCGAGGATGAGGACTACTCCAAGCTCTCCGGAGAGGTGGAGATCAAAAATATCTCCTTCGGCTACTCCCGGCTGGGGCAGCCGCTGATCCGGGATTTCTCCATGCACATCCGGCCCGGCAGCCGGGTCGCCTTCGTCGGCCCCTCGGGCTGCGGGAAATCCACGCTTTCCAAGCTGATCTCCGGGCTCTATCAGCCCTGGAGCGGCGAGATCCTCTTCGACGGCAAGCCGATCGAGAGCATTGACCGCAGTGTTTTCACCGGCTCGGTCGCGGTCGTCGATCAGGACATCGTGCTCTTTGAGGATACGATCGCCGGAAACATCAAAATGTGGGACGAGTCGATCGAGGACTTTGAAATGATCCTCGCGGCTCGCGACGCCCAGATCTACGACGATATCATGGCCCGCGACGGCGGCTTTTACGGCACGCTCACCGAGGGCGGCAAGGACCTCTCCGGCGGTCAGCGTCAGCGCCTGGAGATCGCGCGCGTCCTGGCGCAGGATCCTTCGATCATCATCATGGACGAGGCTACCAGCGCGCTCGACGCCAAGACGGAATTTGAGCTCGTCAAGGCCGTAAAGGACCGCGGCATCACCTGCATCGTCATCGCGCACCGCCTCTCCACGATCCGGGACTGCGACGAGATCATCGTGCTCGATCACGGCGAGGTCGTGGAGCGGGGGACCCACGAGGAGCTCATGGCCCGCGGCGGAGCCTATACCGAGCTCATCGCCAGCGACTGAGGAGGTGTGGAAAATGGGTTGGTTTGACGAACAGATCCGCCAGCGCAAGCTCTCGGATCAGGAGATATTCGAAGACTCGCTTTTCCGCATGGCCTCGGCGGTGCTGGGCAAACAGCGCGCCGGCGTGCTGGACGATGAACGCATCATCGCCAAGGCGGCCATCGACGAAATACTCAAATACTATCACTGCAAGGTCGCCGAGATCCCCGACGAGATCCGGGATCTTGACGAACAGCTGGAATACTGCCTGCGCCCGCACGGACTGATGCGGCGCTTCGTAAAGCTCGAAAAGGGCTGGTATAAGGACGCCTTCGGCCCGATGCTCGCCTTCCGCAGGGAGGACGGCACGGCGGTCGCCCTGCTGCCCAAGGCCTTCCCGGGCTACTACTACCGCGACCCCGTCAGCGGAGAGCGCGTCGAGCTCAACCGCAAAACGGCGGAACAGTTTGAGGAAGAGGCGATCTGCTTCTACCGGCCGCTGCCGCTCAAAAAGCTCGGCGTCCCCGATCTGATCGCCTACATGAAGGACTGTCTGAACACGGGCGATTATATCCTGATCATCGCGCTGACGCTCGCGACGACGCTGCTGGGCCTGCTGCTGACGAAGATCACGCGCGCGCTCACGGGCTACGTCCTCGAGAGCACGAACGTGCCCCTGCTGTGGGGAACGGCCGTGTTCATGATCTCCGCGATCCTCGCCTCGCAGCTCATCGACGCCTCCAAACAGCTGATGATGAACCGCATCGAGATCAAGACCTCGCTGGCGGTCGAGGCCGCGATGATGATGCGCCTGCTGAACCTGCCCGCGAATTTCTTCCGGAAATACTCCTCCGGCGAACTCTCCAGCCGCTACGGCGCGGTCAACCAGCTCTGTGAGCTGATTTTGGGGAACGTCTTTTCCGCGGGCCTGGGCGCGGTGATGTCGCTGCTGTACATCACGCAGATCTTCCATTACGCCCCCGCGCTGGTCGGTCCGGCTCTGCTGATCCTGCTGGCAAGCATCGTCGTGAGCGTGATCACCGCGCTGACACAGGTGCGGGTCAGCCGCCAGATCATGGAAAAGAGCGCGCAGGAAAACGGCCTGAGCTTCGCGCTGATCTCGGGCGTGCAGAAGATCAAGCTCGCGGGAGCGGAAAAGCGCGCCTTCGCCAAATGGGGCCGCCGCTATGCCGAGGTCTCGGAGCTGATATATCATCCGCCCGTGATCCTGCGTGCGAACGGGGCCGTCACCACCGCGATCTCGCTCATCGGCACGATCGTGATGTATTATCTGGCGGTACAGACAAGGGTGTCGCCCTCGGAGTACATCGCGTTCAACACGGCCTTCGGCGCCGTGTCGGCCGCTTTCGCTTCGCTCACGGGCGTGGCGCTGTCCGTCGCGCGCATCAAGCCCATCCTCGAGATGGCCGAGCCCATCCTCAAGGCCGAGCCCGAATCGTCCGAAAACAAGAGCATGGTCACAAAGCTGAACGGGAACATCGAGCTGTCCAACGTATACTTCCGCTATGACCAGAACATGCCCTGGGTCGTCAACGGCATGAGCCTGAAGATCCGCGCGGGCGAGTATGTCGCGATCGTCGGAAGGACTGGATGCGGCAAGAGCACGCTGGTGCGTCTGCTGCTCGGCTTCGAAACGCCGGAGAAGGGCGCGATCTATTACGACGGCAAGGACCTCGCCGGGCTGGACCTGCGCTCGCTGCGCCGCCGGATCGGCACGGTCACGCAGAACGGAAGCCTCTTCCAGGGCGATATCTATTCCAACATCGTCATTTCCGCGCCGCAGCTGGGGCTCGACGACGCCTGGAAGGCGGCGGAGCTGGCCGGGATCGCGGACGATATCCGCGCCATGCCCATGGGCATGCAGACCATGATCGCCGAGGGCCAGGGCGGCATCTCCGGCGGACAGAAGCAGCGCCTGATGATCGCGCGCGCGGTCGCGGCCAGACCGAAGATCCTGATCTTCGACGAGGCGACCTCGGCGCTGGACAACAAGACGCAGAAACAGGTCTCCGACGCGCTCGACGGCCTCAAGTGCACCCGCATCGTCATCGCGCACCGCCTCTCCACGATCCGGAACTGCGATCGCATCCTGGTGCTCGAGGGCGGCAGGATCCTCGAGGAGGGCAGCTACGACGAGCTGATCGCCAAAGGCGGCTTCTTCGCCGAGCTGGTGGAACGACAGAGACTGGACGTGTGACGCTTCTGTGCCGGATAGGAGCGTATCCTCCGGAACAGACCTCAGCTGATATATCGACAGACCGAAAAGGAGAAGCATTATGGCGCATCCGCTGATAGACAAGACCTTTTATGACGCGATCCTCCGCTTTGAGGAGAGCGACGAGGCACAGGAGACCTATTACCGGGTCATGGCCTCGACCGTGGAACGCAACGGCAAGAGCTATTCCGTACGCGATCAGATCCTGCGCGCCTACGCGATGCTCTTCTGCGACGACATCGGCGCGGTGGCGGGGCAGCTCGCCACGGTCGAGGACGTGGAGGCGACCGCCGACCGTCTGTACGTCGGGCAGGCGAGCTTCGATCCGCGGCACTGGTATCGCATGCAGCACCACTTCCCGGTGATCGACGAGGACAACTACGAGCGCTTTGCGGCGCTGGTGATCGCGGACCTGAGCGCGGGGCCTCTGCACGAGGCCGCCTCGGACGGCGAAAAGATGCTCCTCGTCGGCGAGCTCAATCCTCTGACGATGAGCGCGGAGGAGAGACGGCATCAGAAGCTGCGGACGGTCTTCGCAGAGGAGCTGCCCGCCGAAGGAGGAGAGAAATGACCGTCCTGATCGTACTCAAAGACGAGCGGGAGATCCCCGCTCTCACGCAGACGCTGACAAAGCTCCTGCCCGAGGCGGAACTGCTCTGCTTCTCCGGCCCGCTTCCCGCGCTGGCCGAGGCCAGAAAGACGGAGATCGATATCGCGCTGCTGGACGTCGACCTGCCGGAACTGGACGGGATCGACCTCGGACAGTATCTGCGGGAGCTGTATCCCTTCGTCAATCTGATCTATCTCTCGGAGGGCCCGGAGCGGGCCTTCGAGGCGATCTCCCAGCATGCCAGCGGCTATCTTCTCAAGCCCGCGGCGGCGGAGAGCGTGCGCCGGGAGATGGACGATCTGCGCCATCCCGCCTCCGAGAAAAAGCAGAAGCGGCTCTTCGCGCAGACCTTCGGGAACTTTGAACTTTTTGTCGACGGCAAGCCGGTCATGTTCAAGTATACCCGCACCAAGGAGATCGTCGCGCTGCTGATCAACAACCGCGGCGCGCAGACCACCAACGGCGAGATCATCGCGACCCTCTGGGAGGACGACGGAGACCCGGAAAAGAAGGCCTCGTACCTGTCCAACCTCCGCCAGGATCTGCAGAACACCTTTTCCCGTCTCAAGCTCAACGGGATCATCCTCAAGCAGCGCGGGAGCCTGGCGATCGCGACCGACCGCATCGAATGCGATCTTTTCGACTGGCTGGAGAAAAAGCAGGAGTCCCGCTACCATTACCTCGGCGATTACATGAATCAGTACAGCTGGCCCGAAGTGATGCACGCGGAGCTCGACGAGATCAGCTGGTCTTTTGATGAAGAATGAAACTGCCTTCGGGCAAGGAGAAAAACCAATGGAAAAAGAAGTACTTGCCATAAACGACGGGGAACTGGAAAGCGTCGCGGGCGGCCGTTATGTAGGGCCGACCTTCGTGTACGTGGTCCAGCCGGGCGACCGTCTGCCCAGGCTGGCGCACCGCTTCGGGACGACGGTGCGCGTTCTGACCGAGCTCAACGGCCTGCACGACCCGCGCCAACTCCTGCCCGGGACGCGGCTGCTGATCCCGCAGAGATAAGATGCGCCGTACCTGGGTCCGGCTCCTGGCGGCCTTTGTGCTGTGGGCCGGGATATTTCTGCTGTGCCTGCTTCCGGTGCGCGGCGGACTGACGCTGTATTTCGAGATCCCGCCGGAGGCGGAGGGCTATTCCTTCCGTTTCGCGCCGGAGGGGATCGTCGGCGTCTCCGACAGCAGGCTCTCCGCCGACGGCAGCGAGCTTGCCGTGCGCTTCGAAGCGCTCGGCCGCGGCTTGACCGAGGCCTCCGTTTACTGGGAAGGCGTCGGGGAGGACAGCTTTTACGACAGCGAGATCCGCATGGAGCTCAGGGCGCTTCCTTTCGGGATCCTCAGCGACAGCGTCACGGGCAACTTTACGGGCTGGGGCTATCTCACGGCCTGCCTGTGCCTGTTCCTGCTGAGCGCGGCCTGCATCATCCTCGCGGACGCGCGGCGTGAGAGAAAACGCCTCTACTTTTCCTACCGGGCCACGGGAGAACTCGGCCTTGCGATCTTTCTGATGCTCAGCGCCATCTTCCACCTCGGCACGGTGCTGCCCTTTCTGCGCGGCGAGAACGCGGGAACGGTCTGGTCGCTGCTCGTCGGCGTCATCGTTTCGGCGCAGACCTTCATGCGCTGGACGGCGGTGGCGCTCGGCGTCTTCTCGCTGATCCTCGCCGTCAGCAATCTGGTGCTGATCCGGCACGAGGGCTTCCGCGCCTCCAACCTGCTCGGCGTCGCCGTCGCCCTGCTGATCGTGGGCGGCGCGGCCTTCGGCATCTGGATGTCCTATTCGCTTTTGACCTTTCCGCTGCGGAACATGCTGCTGAACGTCTACGCGGGCATTTTCACATATCTTGAATGTATGCTCGCCGCGACGGTGATCCACGCGCTGCTCGCCGGGCGGCACGAGCCGGCCTACGACCGCGACTACGTGATCGTCCTCGGCTGCAGGATCCGGCCGGACGGCTCGCTCTATCCGCTGATCCGCGCGCGCGTTGACCGGGCGATCGCCTTTGCGCGCGCTCAGGAGGCCGCCACGGGAAAACAGGCCGTGCTCGTCCCCAGCGGCGGGCGCGGCGCGGACGAGCCGGAGAGCGAGGCAGGCGCGATGGCGCGCTATATGCTCGCGCAGGGCGTCGCTCCGGAACGGATCCTCACGGAGGAAAACTCGAAGACCACGCTTGAGAATCTGCGTTTCTCCCGCAGTCTCATCGAAGAGAAAACGGAAAACGCGAAGGTCGCCTTTTCCACCTCGAGTTATCATGTGTATCGCGGCGGCATCCTCGCCGCGAATTCCGGCTGGCATATCGACGGCATGGGGAGCCCCACGATCTGGTATTTCTGGCCGAACGCTTTCCTGCGTGAATTCATCGGGCTTCTGGTCTCTTCACGGCTCCAGCAGATCACGGCTATGGCGGTCATTGCGCTTTTGAGCGCCGCGCTGACCGCGCTGGTGATGTGAAACGGAGTGTCCGCAGCGATAAAAATTCTTCGTTTCGCCATGATTTAGAGGAAAAAACTGTTTATTTGTCGTCCCGCATGTGCTATTATCGTCGTGTGATGCTTGTGTGATATTTCATATGATACAGTAAGCACGTAAACAAGAGACGCGCCCCGGAAAAACGGACAGCTCTCTCAAAAAAAAGAAAAAAACAATTTATAAAAAACAGGAGGAAACTAAAATGGCAAACATCATCAAGGACAGCGATCTCGAGAAGGTCTCCGGCGGCTGGCAGTACGCCAACGGCCCCTACATCAACCACGGCAGCTACATCATCTACACGGTCGTTCCCGGCGACGTGCTCGGCGGCATCGCCCAGCGCTTCGGCGTGACGGTCGAGGATATCGCCAAGTGGAACAAGCTCACCAACGTGACCATCATCCACGCCGGCGACCAGTACGTCATCTACCCCAAAGTCATTCGCTGAAAAAGGAACGCCGCCTCCGCTCCGCCCCGGGCGGGTCGGAGGACTACAGAGGAAAGAAGGAAGAAAAAATGAAGAATCATAGATTCATCGCAATGCTTCTCGCGCTCGTCATGGCGCTGAGCCTCGCCGCCTGCGGCACCGCCGCTCCGGCCGCCGAACAGCAGAGCGCCGAGCCCGCGCAGCCCGCCGAGGCCGCTCAGCCCGCAGAAGCTTACCAGGCCGAGCAGCCCGCGCTGTCCGATATCGACACGCAGCTCACGCTGATCTATTCGCAGGTCACCGCGCTGCTTCAGGCGGAGGGCGACCAGCCCTGGTACTACACCGTCACCGATCTCAACCACGACGGCAACCTTGAATTCATCGCGGCCTCGCAGCATCCGCAGGACCGCTCCACCAACCTGAGAATCTGGGAAGTCGGCAGCGACCGCAAGACCCTGGTCGAGCGCAGTGTCGAAAAGGACCCCGAGGAGTCCTTCCCCGACATCATGACCGACAGCGCCGACACCTTCTTTGACGCCGCGACGGGCACCTGGTCGTACATGTTCTACGATCACGTCATCATCTCCGACTCCGACGTCTACACCAGCAAGAGCGCCTTCAACCTCAAGGACGGCGTGGTCAGCTACCAGGCCTTTGCCGTTGAGCATACGCTCGTCGACAACGGCGCCCGCAGCGTCTCCTACACCGACGCCGAGGGCAACGACATCATCGCCGAGCTTTATCTTGAGTCCGGCAACGCCGCCTTCAAGGACGCCGAGAGAAGCAACACCAGCTTTGAGTGGCTCACCCTCAGCGAGGCGAAGGACTTCACCCGCCTGGTAGAGAGCTACAAGGTCTTCATGGGCGAGAGAAAGGCCTCCGAGACCTTCCCGGTCCCCGCCCCGGCCGCTTTCGGCTATCCCGAGGCCACCCCCGCTCCGAGCGCCACTCCGGCCCCGAGCGCGACCCCGGCCCCGACTCCCACGCCGGATCCCGGCCCGAAGTACCTCAAGATCACCAAGAACCCGACCAACGAAGACAGAAAGATCGGCAGCACGGCCAGATTCGTCGCCTGCGCGAATGCTTTCGAGTCCCTTGAGTGGGTGCTCGTCGCCCCGAACGGCGACCGTTTCACCCCCGAGAACTTCGCCGCCAAGTTCAGCGGCTGCAAAGTGCTCGGCTACTACACCACGACGCTGGCCATTGAAAACGTGAGCGCCGACATGAACGGCTGGGGCGCCTACTGCGTCTTCCGTTACAAGGGCCAGGTCGCGAGCACCAGCACCGCGTACATCCTGATCAAGGACGCTCCCGCTCCCGCCACGCCCACGCCCGCTCCGCAGGGCGGCAGCTATGTCGGCTACGTCTCCGACTACGGCTATGACTATGTGACGGTCCACGTCCAGGGCGTCGACTACTTCACGATCAGCAAGAGCGACTGCCGCTTCGCTCCCGGCTCCGGCACCGAAATCTATGTCGGCGCGCCCGCCACGGTCTACTATGAGTCCATGGGCGCCAGGGGACCGAAGGGTCTGAGCTGCATCATCGAAGGCAGAGATCCCGAGCCCGCGCCGGTGGAAGCCTGCCGCAACGGCCGTGCCTTCCACGAGCCTGACGGCCGCATCTTCGTCGGCTTCGACGACGCCAGCATCTACCTCGCTCCGCCCGTCACCGGCACCTACGGCATCAAGACCTACGGCGGCAACATCACCGATCTCCCGATGGCCGGCGCCGGCGCCCGCTGCACCGTGTACTACCGCGGTGAACTGAAGGCGGAGAACGTCTACCTGATCGAGGTCTACATCGAGCTCGCTCCCGCTCCCGAGCCCGAACCCGAGCCCGCTCCCGAACCCGCTCCGGCTCCCGAGCCCGAACCCGAGCCCGCTCCCGAACCCGCTCCGGAGCCTGAACCCGAGCCCGCTCCCGAGCCCGAACCCGAGCCCGCTCCCGAGCCCGAACCCGAACCCGACCCCGGCGAAGGCAACGGCTGAGTGATCCCCGATCGCGGCGCCGAGGCGCGAGAGATCGCCCTCCCCGCCGCGGGGGGAACGGCTGCAGGCGCGCTGTGAAGCGCCCCAACGCGATCCGGCTGCGCGTTTTTGAAAAAAGAAAACCGCGTGTGACGGATTTGTGACAGATGCTTTGTTATACTGCAGCCGTAACCTGAAAAAAAACAAACGGAGGTAATGAAAATGGCTAACGAAAAAATCATCATGAACGAAGAGATGCTCGACGATGTCACCGGCGGCACGATTCTTCCCTACCGCGTCAAGAAGGGCGAGAACCTCGCTGACGTCGCGAAGAAGTACAACGTGACGGTGGAGCAGCTGATGAAATGGAACAACATCGAAGAAGGCGGCGTCCTGACGGTCGGCCAGCTTCTGAAGGTCAAGTTCTGATTTCTCAAAGAGCAAAGGGCGTGAAGACTGCGGAGATCCTCTCCCGGGCTTCACGCCCTCTCTCTTTTCCGCCGCATCCGGCGCGGAAGCGACCGGACGGGCAGGATCTCACTTGTCGCCTTTGCGCAAAAGATTTTTTGCAAAATCTCCCGGCTGCGGAACGCGCAGACGATTGCCGTTCCGCCGGAAATATGATATAATATCTCAATTCATACGCGGCCCGGACACAAAAAGCGGATCCGGAGCGCGGGAGACCGTCGGGAGACGCAAAGCACACGACAAAGGAGTATTCGCCATGCTGACCATCAACAAGACCATCGAAGACGGGAAAGCCGTATTCACCCTGGAAGGACGGCTTGACACGACCACCGCGCCCGTGCTGGAGAAGGAGCTGAAGGAAGCCCTTCCCGGCGTGAGCGATCTGACGCTGGATTTCGCCGACCTGGAGTATATCTCCTCGGCCGGACTGCGCGTGCTGCTCGCGGCGCAGAAGATCATGAACCGGCAGGGGCAGATGAAGATCGTCCGCGTGAACGAGATCGTGCGGGAAGTGTTTGACGTGACCGGCTTTTCGGATATTCTGACGATCCTTTGACCCGCCGGGACAGAACAACAAGGAGGAAAAAGCATGAAAACAGACGTCATCAGCATCGACAACCGTGAACGCGGCTTCAGCGAGGCGCTGTCGCAGACGCTGAAAGCTGCGGCGTTCCGCGACCTGGACCATAAGCAGACCATGCAGCTCAGGCTCTGCACGGAGGAAATGCTCAGCCTCGCGCGCAGCGTGACCGGGGAGCTGGCCGCCACCTTCTGGCTCGAGAGCGAAGGAAAGGACTTCGAGCTGCACCTTTCCACGAAGACCGTTATGGACGCGGAGAAGAGAAAGCTGCTGATCGACTCCGCCACGTCCCGGAAAAACGAAGCCGCCAATTCCTTCCTCGGCCGACTTCGGGACGCCTTCGAGGCGGCCATGGTCTCGGATGCGAGCGCCGACATCCCGGACGAGGCGCTGGACGATCTTGCAAATCACCCGATCGAGATCCCGGAGTGGGACAAATACGAGCAGTCGATCCTCGGCAGAGTAGCGGACGACGTCAAGATCGCGATCCGCGGCGGCATGGTCGACATGACTGTTTCCAAGAGCTTTGCATAAAAAAGGAGGAACATCACGATGACGATCGGCAAACACAGAGACGGAAGCGCACTGACGCTCGCGCCGGAGGGCCGGCTGGATACGATCACCTCCCCCGAACTGGAGAAGGTGCTCAAGGAATCCCTTGACGGCGTGAGTGAGCTGACGCTGGATTTCGCGAAGCTGGAATATATCTCCTCGGCGGGTCTTCGCGTCCTGCTTACAGCGCAGAAGACCATGAACAGGCAGGGGAGCATGAAGATTGTCCATGTATGCGACACCATTATGGAGATTTTTGAGGTCACGGGCTTTCTGGATATCCTGACCATCGAATGACGAAATGAAGAAAAAGACAGAAAGGCTTCACGCCAATCTCTCCTTCAACATCATCGGGGCCATTGTGCTCGTGCTCGTGCTCTTTGGCGTCCTCGTCAGCTTTCTCGGCTTTGCCAGTTTTACCGAGGCCTTCAAAAGAGAGTATGAAACCACCACCTACCACATGGCGGACACGGCGACGACGCTCGTGAACGGCGACCATCTCAAGGCCTATCTCGCCGGGGAAGAGACGGAGGAGTACCAGCGCTCAAAGCAAAACCTGGACCTCTACTGCAAGAAGATCAACGTTTCCCTGGTCTACGTCATCGACGTGGATACGAGCGACTACGGCAGCTTCGTCTCCGTTTTCAATTCGGTGAACAACGAGGTGGACGACAGCTCCTATACGGAGTGGGAGCTCGGGCACAAGCGGAGCACGACCAACGACGAGTATCAGCGGAAATACCGGGCCATCTACGAGCAGGGCTCGGCGTGCGAGACGGTCTACCGCCTCAAACCGGGCGACGGCGCACACCCGCATATCACGACCATGGTGCCGGTGAAGGACTCCGCGGGCGAAGTGAGAGCCATCCTCTGCATACAGCGTCCCGCCCGTGAGATCCGCGAGGCAAGGAGGCCTTATCTGCGCAACATCGCTCTGTCGACGATCCTGCTGGCGCTCGTTTCCTCGACGGTTGCCGCGCTGTTTATCCGCAAGCAGTTCGTCGTCCCCATCCAGAAGGTCTCCGACGAAGCGACGCGCTTTGCAAAGGAGAACACCAAGGGAGAGCCGCTCGGCGAGATCAGCAAATTCGAAGAGTTTGCCAGGCTCGCGCACTCCATCGACACGATGGAGACGGACATGGTCAGCTATGTCGAAAACCTGACCACGTTCACGGCGGACAGAGAAAGGATCGTCACCGAGCTGTCGCTTGCCGGCAAGATCCAGGAGGCCTCGGTCCCGAACGAGTTTCCGGCCTTCCCGGATCGTGAGGATTTCGATATCTTCTGCGCAATGGATCCGGCCAGAGAGGTCGGAGGCGACTTTTACAATTTCTATTTCGTCGACGACGATCATCTGGCCCTGGTGATCGGGGACGTATCCGGCAAGGGGATCCCCGCCGCCCTGTTCATGATGGTCACCAACATCCTTATCAGCGACCGGACGCGCATGGGAGGGAACCCGGCGGAGATCCTGCGCTTCGTCAACGAGGAGATCTGCGCCCACAACGAGGCCGATATGTTCGTCACGGTCTGGCTGGGGATCCTGGAGCTTTCCACGGGAAAGCTCGTCGCCGCCAACGCGGGACACGAGTATCCTGCCATCCGGCGCGCGGACGGCGCCTTTGAACTGCTCCGGGACAAGCATGGCTTCGTCATCGGCGGCATGGAGGGCGTGACCTACCGGGAATACGAGCTGCAGCTTGCTCCCGGCGACAGGATCTTCGTTTACACCGACGGCGTCCCGGAGGCGACGGCTCCCGACAACACCATGTTCGGAACGGAACGGATGCTCGCCGCGCTCAACGAAGTGCCGACGGGCTCGCCCGAGCAGATCCTGAAAAAGGTCCAAAACGCGGTGGACGATTTCGTAAAGGGCGCGGAGCAGTTCGACGATCTGACCATGCTCTGCCTGGAATACAAGGGCGCAAAAGCGCAGGAAGAAACCCTTATGTCTGAAACGAACAAAACCGAACTGACGCTCGCAGCCGCGCTCGAAAACCTCGACACGGTACAGAGCTTTGTCGCCGAAGCGCTGGAGAGGGCGGGCTGTCCTCTCCGCACGCAGATGCAGATCGAGGTCGCCGTAGAGGAGATCTTCGTCAACATCGCGCAGTATGCCTACGCTCCCGAAACGGGCGACGTCACCGTCTTCGCGGAGGTCTCCGGAGATCCCGCCGTCCTGACGCTGCGCTTTTCGGACGGAGGCATTCCCTACGATCCCCTTGCGCGGCAGGACCCGGATATCGGCCTCCCGGCGGAGGAGCGGGACATCGGCGGCCTGGGCGTCTATATGACGAAGCAGTTCATGGATGAGCTTCACTACGAATACCGGGACGGCCGGAACGTCCTGACCATGAAAAAGACGCTCTGAAAAAAACGTCGCGCCGCGGCAAAGAAAATGCGGTTTCTGTGACATTACTGTGATCGAGCGCGTGGTATCCTGTGTTCAGAAAACACGGAAAAACGGCGCAGCTCTGCTGCACGCTTGAAAAGGAGAAACAGTCATGGGCATTTTTTCGGACATCCAGAGATTCCACGGCGCGGGCGAGCGCCCGAACGAGAACGTCCTGGAGCGCTTCGGCGCTCCGGCCCGTTCGCTCTATACCGAGCTTGATCCCGGCGATCTGCATCAGAAGATCTCCGTCAGGGACGAGCAGGGACAGCTCCTGTACTGGACAAAATCCTCGGTATTTACCCTGCGCGGGAAGACGGATCTGTTCGACGCGGGCGGCGCGCAGGTGGCGCACCTCGAGAAAAAGCCGATCAGTCTGCACGAAGAGCACTACATCACTCTGGACGACGGGCGGCAGATCACGCTCTCGAACGAGCTGCTCCATATCTTCCGCGACGTCACCAACATCAAGGGTCTGGACTGGCAGCTCCGGGGCAACGTCATCGGGCTGAACTTCACGCTCTATGACCAGAACGGCGAGCCGATCGCCGCGATCGGGCAGAAGATGCTCTCGATCCACGACCGCTACAGCATCGACCTCTATCAGCCGCAGCACGAAAAGACCGTGGCGGCGATCGTAATCGCGCTGCAGAAGATGCTCATCGCCCGCCGCAGTCGGAACAACGGCAGCAACTGACAGCTGCACATTTAAGGGAGGAAAAAGTCATGAAAAAAATCATTGCCATCGTATTATTGCTCGCCGCTCTGTTCAGCCTCGCCGCCTGCGGAGACGCCGTTTCGATCGGGTCCTTCTCGTCCGTCTATTTCAACTCGGACGACTACGACGCAGCGGTCCAGGAGGTCATGACCGCTTTCAAGGAGTATGAGGGCTGCACGCTCAAGGAGATCGGCTATGCCGGCGACAAGGCCGTCAAGGCGGAGGCGGAGAGCCGCGGACTCGCGCCCGAGCAGATCATCGTGCTCAAGTCCACCTTCACCACCGACGACAAGGACCACGGTCTCGTGTTCGAGCCCAACCAGACCTATAAGGACTATCTTTGGATCCTGACCCGCAGCACCTCGGCCGATCCCTTCTGGACCGTCGCGGACCGCGGCTACAACTGAGAAAAGAGGAGAAAGACATGAAAAAACTGCTCAGCCTGCTGCTGGCCCTGTGCATGATCTTTGCGCTGGCGGCCTGCGGCGAAAAACAGGAGAAACCCGAAGAGGCTCCCGCCGAATGGACCCGACAGGGCTTCTATATGGATGAAAAAGGGAACATGCTCTCGGTCACCCGGATGGACGACGTCGACGAGCCCGGCTGGTACGTCGGCTTCATGAACGGCGAGGACCTGACGGAGGATTCCTACGGCGGGATGCTGCCGCAGGAGGGCGGCGCCCTGCGCGGCGAGCTCCCCAACGGCGGCAGCCGGGCGGCGATCAAGGTCACGGTCTCCGAAGAGGGCGAGGATGGCCTGCAGCTCGTCGTCGAGGGCGGCGAGACCTACCATTTCAGCCCCCTCGAAACGGAGACGCCCGTCGCGACCCTGTGGGTCAACACGGAGGGCTACGGCTTCTTCACCTGCAGCGAGCAGGGACAGGAGAGCGACGACACCCTCTGGACCTCGACGCAGCACGGCCTTGCCGAGCCGACGAGCTTCGTGCTCACCGCAAAGCCGGGCGAGGACTGGTTTTTCGTGAAGTGGACGCTCAACGGCGAGGACTACTCCACGGATGAGCAGATCACCCTGGAGGTCGCGGAGGATGCGGACCTCGTTGCCGTGTTCGACTTCGCGGGCGGCGACGTACAGAATCCCGTGATGAACTTCATCGGCGACTATCAGTGCGACCGGGCGAGCGCGCATGTCGAGTGCATCGGCGACGACGGCGCTCAGATCACGATCAAATGGGGCGGCAGCGCCTGGGAGCTGGCGCGCTGGGAGATCGTCGGCGCGCTCGACCTTGACACGCTCACGGTCGATTACAGCGGATGCACGAAGTCGATCCTCGTCTACGGCGACGACGGCGAGCTCAAGAGCGAGGACGTGGAATATGAAGACGGCACCGGCAAGATCATTTTTCACGACGACGGGACCTTCACCTGGCACGACGACAAGTCCGAGTACGGTGAGGACATGCTCTTCGAGTGGATGCCTGCGGGCGAGTGACCACGAGGCTTATGGACCGCCGGGACGAGGAGATCGCGGGCCGCTGTCAGATCGCTTGTGCCTGCCCCGTTCCGAAACGCTGAAAAATCCGGGCCATCCCTTTTGGGATGGCCCGGATGCTTTTTTGCGCCGGGGGAAAAGCCGCGCGATCAGTGATGGCCGTGCAGCGGATAGTGGATGTGCAGCAGCTCGTTCGCGCGGCCCTTGAGCAGCTCGTCGTAGACGTAGCCGAGAGCCGGGTTCTGCTGCGGGATCTTGAGTTCGCATTGCTCGTCCGCCTTGAAGATGGCTTCGCAGCGCTCGGCCTTGCGGGCGTTGGAGGCGGGCGGCTGTCCGCCGCCGCCGATGCAGCCCTTGGGGCAGGCCATGACTTCGATGAAGTCGAAGTATTCCTCGCCGCTCTCGACCTTCGCGATGAGCTTGTCGGCGTTGCCCAGACCGTTGGCCACGGCGATCTTGATCTTCAGATCGCCCGCGGTGACCTCAAAGGCCTTGATGCCCTCGAGACCGCGCACGCCGCATTCGGCGATGGTCTTGAGCGTGTCGGGGGAGGCGTCGTCGAGCACGCGGCGGATAACGGCCTCGGTCACGCCGCCCGTGACGCCGAAGATGACGCCCGCGCCGGTGTAGTCGCCCAGCGGGCTGTCCGGCTCGGAGTCGGGCAGGTTCTTGAAGTCGATGCCGGCGGCCTTGATGAGCTTGGCCAGCTCGTCGGTCGTGAGGACCAGGTCGATCAGACGCTTGCCGTCCTTTTCCAGCTCGGGGCGCTGCGCCTCGAACTTCTTGGCGGTGCAGGGCATGATGGCGACGGAGTAGACGTCCTCGTCCTTGAACTGCTGGCGGATCAGCGCGCCGAACATCTCCATCGGGCTGCCGCAGGTGGAGACCTGGGGCATCAGATGCGGGTGCGCCTTCTCCACATGCTGGATCCAGCCGGGGCAGCAGGAGGTGAACATCGGCAGCTTCGCGCCGGTCTTGACCTTTTCGAGAAACTCGGCGCTCTCCTCCAT
>JBGUZD010000121.1:0-10007 GCA_045222695.1 Candidatus Limivicinus sp. | reverse complement strand
GGCCGCGACTTCGGCACGACCAAGAGCTATTCCGAGGAGACCGCCGCGCTGATCGACGAGGAGGTCAAGCGCATCTTCGACGAGGCCTCCGCGCGCTGCGAGGAGATCCTGAACACCCACCGCGACCAGCTCATCGCGATCGCGGAATACCTGCTCGTGCACGAGTCGATGGAGGCCGAGGAGTTCAACTACTTCTTCGAGCACGGCGAGTTCATGCCGCTGAACGCGAAGGACGCGAAGAAGGCCAAGGCCGACCGCACGATCGAGCGCCCCGCCCGCAAGATCTCGATGACCGACGGCTACGCCGAGGAAAAGGCGGCGGAGCAAAAGCCCGCCGAGGAGCAGACCGAGCCGCCCCGCGAGGACGGCAAAGAGGAATAAGGCGCCGCAGAAGAACCGTATCTGACGCCCCCGATCCCGCTGAGGACCGGGGGCGTTTTTTTGCCTTCCGCCGCCTCTCACAGGAAGTCCGCTCAAAATAATCAAAGATTTTTACTAAAAAACGCACGGTTTTCTGTTTTATTGACGCTTCCCTTGATTGCACGGATGCTATGATGAGCGTGCAAAGGGAAAATGAAGCCGCCCGCGAGGGCGAAAGACCGATAAACAAAAATGAAAGGTGGAAACTCCGATGAAGAAAATGAGACGTACATTGACCATGATCCTGGTCCTGGCCATGTTCCTTTCCATCGCTCTCCCCGCCGGCCGCATCTATGCCGATGCAGAGAATGAAGAAGAGATCGTAGAAGAAATCGTCGAAGACATCAACGAAGAGATCGTCGAAGAGGTCGTCGAAGAGACCGTCGAGGAGACCGTCGAGGAGACCGTCGAGGAAGCCGAGCAGAACGAGAACACGCTGACGATCGTTTACGACGTCGTTGAGACCAAGTCCAAGGGCAGCCTGTACGGCGAGATGCCCACCGTCGTCGAGGGCAACGAGACCCAGGTCGACGGCAGCGAGGACGTCACGATCCACGACCTCGACTCCCACAGCTACCAGACCTTCACCGGCAACGAAAGAGACCGCTTCGCTTACGTCAGCTACGCCTTCAAGGGCTGGATGACCGAAGGCGGCGAGATCGTCACTCCCGGCAGCGAAGTCGCAGCCGAGACCCTGGATGCCGACGGCGACGGCGTCGCCGTGCTCTCCTCTGCCTGGAGCGGCAGCTGGAAGTCCGGCAGCGGCACCCCCTTCGCCAAGTTCTCCCTCTGGACCAATGCCATGAGCGCGAACGACTGCTTCGAGGAAGGAACGCTCCTCGGCGAGAACCTGTCCAGCTACACTCCCTCCGTCGGCGGCTCCATCATGGTGGGCATTGACGACGAGGGCAACACGATCACCCCCGATGAGCTCGCCTCTCCCTCCCACGGCAACAAAGGCAAGAACGTCGGCAACATCTACAACAACCCCGAGCTGAGCTTCAAAGAAAACAACCAGGGCAAATACATGATGGTCTCCTACATGGGATCGTCGATCATCGAGGCAGACAAGCAGATCCGCGCCCTTGCCGAGACCGGCATCCACACGGACGACTCCGAGTCCAGCGACGTGACCTGGAAGCTCGACAGCCTGCCGACCGACGAAGAAGTCCTCAACAGGATCTCCTCCTTCGTCAGCAGAGGCATGACGACCATGCGCGACGAGAACGGAAAGCGCATCGAGGCCGACGCCCTCACGACCGAGAATTACGCGGTCCTCTGGTGCCAGGTCAAATACCAGTCCGCCAACAACGACGGCTGGAACATCAACGGCGTGCTCAGAACCAAAGTGAAGGAAATCAAGGAAGCCGTTGCCGAAATCCTCGAGACCAAGACCACCGAGACCGAGATCACCGAAACCGAGATCGTCGAGACTGAGATCACCGAGACCGAGACCGTCGAGACCGAGACCGTCGAGACCGAGACCGTCGAGAGCGAAATCGTCGAGACCGAGATCACCGAGACCGAGATCACCGAAACCGAAGCCGCCGAAATCACCGCCGTCGCGACCGCCCCGGCCGCCCCGGCCGCCAAGACCGTCGCGACCGCTCCCGCCGCCGTCCGGAACGACAACGCCCCCGCCGTCGTGACCGAGATCGCCGTGGCAAACACCGCCCGCAGCACCGAGAGCGAGGGCGCAGAGATCGTTCCGCTCGCTGCCGCGCGTCCCGCCGCCGACACCGTTGAGATCCTTGACGGCGAGCTGCCGATGGCCGCCCCTGTCGAGAACGCCTCCCTCAGCGGCTGGGCGCTGATCAACCTGATCTGCGCGCTCCTGAGCCTGTATATCCTGCTCCCGCTGCTGGGCATGAAGACCAAGTTCGCGCGCGTCTCCGAGCTGCAGAGCCGTGAGAGCGACGAGCTCAGCGAAGAAGAGCAGAGCTACCTCCGCCGCTTCACGCTGGGTCTGACGGTCGAGATCCTCGCCGGCATCCTCGCCGTCGTGATCTTCGCCCTGACCCAGGACCTCGGCTCCCGCATGCTCCTCGTCGACGGCTACACCCCGCTGATGGCCGCTCTGGCCGTTGCCTGCGGCGCGGTCGACTTCGCAGCCCGCAAAGAGCGCGGCGCCGAGATCGCTGAGGCCTGAGCCAGGCACCCGACAGAAAACAAGATAACAAAAAAACGGCGTGACCAAAACGGTCACGCCGATTTTATTGTCTCCGGCTTTACAATGCGGCGATCTTGGCGCCGTCGAGATCTGGCGTCAGCTCCACGCACTCCCAGCCGGGCAGCGCCAGCTCCAGCGCCGTCTCCATCCGGGAGGGGAAGTCGGGTCGGTCCGCGATGCACAGCAGCGTCGGGCCAGCGCCGGAGATGCAGATGCCGGCCGCGCCGCACTCCTGCGCCTCGATGCGCGCCGTCTTGAAGCCGTCGATGAGCTTGGCGCGGTAGCGCTGGTGGATGCGGTCGTCCATCGCGAAATTGAGCAGCTCCGCGTCGCCGTCGCCGAGCGCGCGCAGCAGCAGCGCGCCGCGCGAGATGTTGAAGATCGCGTCCTCCCGCGGCAGCTCCGCGGGCAGCACGCTGCGCGCGAGCGTGGTGGACAGCTCGAAGGGCGGCACGAGCGCCGCGAAGCGCAGCCTGTCGCTCAGGGGGAAGCGCCGGGTGATCGCGCGCCCGCCGTCCATCGCGGACACGCCCAGACCGCCGTAGAGCGCGGGCGCCACGTTGTCGGGATGGCCCTCCACCTCGGTGGCGAGCAGCAGCAGATCCTCGCGCGAGAGCCCCAGCTCATAGAGCTCGTTGGCCGCGGTCACGCCCGCGGCGATCAGCGCCGCCGAGGAGCCCAGCCCGCGCGAAACAGGGATGGAGCAGCGCATGAAGCGAATCGAAACGCCCGTGAAGGGCACGCCGCAGCGCTCCAGCACGCGGCGGAAGCCGCGCCAGGCGAGATTGTCCTCGTTCTGATATTCCTCCGCGCAGCCGGAGATCGAAAGACCGTCCTCCGTGATCTGGAAGTCGATCTCGTTATAGAGCTGCCAGGCGATGCCGAAGCTGTCAAAGCCGGGTCCGAGATTGGCGGAGCTGGCCGGTACACGTACGATCATTTATCTGTCCTCCGATAACTTGGTTTTGATATACGGGATGATCTCCCCGACGCCGATCACGTCGCCGTGGCGTTCCTTTTTGCCGCGCAGGGAAGCCAGACCTCGGGGCACGGGCACGCCGCTGAGGGAGGCGAGCGCGTCCATCCGGGCGAATTCATCGCCCCCGGCCTCTCCGCCGATCGCGGCGAGCACCGCCGCGGGGAACTTGTAGGGCGAGGCGGTCGAGAGGATCACGAGCGGCGCTTTCGTGCCGCTTTTCTTCCGGTACTCCCGCGCCGCGCGCGCGGCCACCGCCGTGTGCGGGTCGCAGAGATAGCCCTCCTCGCGCCACAGCCTTCCGATCTCGTCCGCCCCCTCGGCGTCCGTGCAGCAGTACGCGGCGAATTCCGTGCGCAGCCTGTCCATCAGCGCGTCGGGGAAGCGGTAGAAGCCCTCCTTCGAGAGAGAGTCCATGCAGCGGCGCACCAGATCGGTATCGCCGTCGGAGACATAGAAGAGCAGCCTCTCGAGGTTCGAGGACACGAGGATGTCCATCGAGGGCGAGTCGGTGCGGTAGAAGTCGCGGCGGCGGTCGTAGACGCCGCTGCGGAAAAAGTCGGTCAGCACGCGGTTGGCGTTCGAGGCGCAGACGAGCTTTCCGACCGGCAGGCCGAGCCTTTTGGCCATCCAGCCCGCCAGGATATCGCCGAAATTGCCCGTCGGCACGACGTAGTCGACCGCCTCGCCGGGGCGAATGCGTCCGCTCTCGACCAGCCGGGCGTAGGCAAGGAAGTAATACACCAGCTGCGGGGCGAGCCGCCCGATGTTGATCGAGTTGGCCGAGGTCAGCTCCTGCCCTCGCGCGCGGAGCTCTTCGTCTCCGGCGAGCGCGGCGAAGGCGCGCTTCACGCCCGTCTGGCAGTCGTCAAAGTTGCCGCGCACCGCGCAGACCGTGACGTTTTGCCCCTCCTGCGTGACCATCTGCGCGCGCTGCACCTTCGAGACGCCGCCGTGCGGGAAGAACACGAAGATCCGCGTCCCCGGCACGTCGTGGAAGCCCTCGAGCGCGGCCTTGCCCGTATCGCCGGAGGTGGCCGTCAGCACGACGGTCTCGCCGCTGTCGCCGCGCTTTTCCTTCGCCGCGGCGACAAGCTGCGGCAGCATCGAGAGCGCCACGTCCTTGAAGGCCGCGGTCGGCCCGCGGAAGAGCTCGAGCACGTAGTCGCCGCCGACCCTGACGAGGGGCGTGAGCTCGTCCGTTTCAAACTTGCCCGCGTAGGCGCGCTTTACCAGCGCGTCCATGTCCGGGATGCCGGGCAGCAGGTAAGAGAGGAGCATGCTCTGCATCCCGAGCGCCGGAAGACCCAGACAGCGCCGCCAGTCGAAGGGACGCCCGCCCAGCGCCGGGTCGACGAAAAGCCCGCCGTCCGCGGCGATGCCGCGCAGGATCGCCTCCGCCTCGTCTGCGAAGATCGCTCCTCTCGTGCTTTGATAGTCCATCGGCGGTACACCCGTCCTTCCTGCCAACAAATTAAATATAGAATAAAACAAAACGCTCCCGATTTCCAGTCATTTCGATGAAAAGAGCGAGAAAGGCTTGTTTTTTCAATAAGCACATGATACACTGTTCGCGTCAAAAATACAAGTGTCTTTTTCTCGCGGATTTTACGGGACACAACAGGAGAGAGAAACATGAAGGTATCGGTTTTGGGATACGGAACGGTCGGCGTCGGCGTGTGCGCGATGCTCGAAAAGGCGCCGGGGCTGGAGCTCCGGTCCGTGCTCGTGCGCCCCGGCAAGGCGGACAAGCCCTGGAAGGTCTGCTCGATCGATCAGGTCGCGAACGACCCGGAGGTCGAGGCCGTCGTCGAGGTGATGGGCGGCGTCGAGCCGGCTTACAGCTACGTCTCCGCCGCGCTCGCGGCGGGCAAGCACGCGGTCACCTCGAACAAGGCGCTCGTCGCGGCCAAGGGGCCAGAGCTTGCGAAGCTCGCCGCGGAAAAGGGCGTGGCCTTCCTCTTCAGCGCGGCCTGCGGCGGCGCGGTGCCCTTCCTGCACAACCTCGCCCTCGCCGTGGAGAGCGACCGCATCCTCTCTCTCGGCGGCATCCTGAACGGCACGACCAACTTTATGCTCGATTCGATGCAGCGCTCCGGCATGGACTACGCCGACGCGCTCAGCCAGGCCCAGGCCCTCGGCTACGCCGAGGCCGACCCGACGGCAGACGTCTCGGGCCTCGACGCGCTGCGCAAGATCATGCTCGCCTGCGCGGTGGCCTATGACAAGCTGCCCTGCGAGGGCTTCTGCCTCGAGGGCATCGAGTCCGTCACGGCCGCGGACGTGGCGCATTTTCAGTCGAAGGGCCTCGTGCTGAGACTCGTCGTGCGCGGCGGCGATAGCGACGACGGCCGCCTTTACGCCTTCGTCCAGCCCGTGCTGCTTCCTTCCTCCTCGCCGGAGGCCTCGGTGCTGAAGAACTTCAACATGGCCAAATACCGCGGCGAGAACGCGGGCGACATCGTCCTCATCGGCCAGGGCGCGGGCCGCTACCCGACGGCCTCCGCCGTCGTGCGCGACCTCTCGGATATCGTCCACGGCCGCCGAGAGATGATGAAGCCGGACTGTGTGCGCGTCGCGGCGGACAATTCCGTGTGCGCCTGCCGCTACTACGTGCGTCTGCCGGCCGCCTGCGCGGACGCGCTGCCCTTCGCTTCAAGCGAACTCGACGGCGCGCTCTGCCGCGGCGTGACGGAGGCCCTCGCGGTCACGGACATGCACGCGCGCGTCAAGGCGCTGCGCGAGAGCGGAGCGGCGGTCTTCTTCGCCGCCATGGAGGAATGAGCCCATGCTGAAGGTAGCGAAATTCGGCGGCTCCTCGGTCGCGGGAGCGGAACAATTCCGAAAAGTCAAAAATATAATAGAAGCGGACCCGGCGCGCCGCGTCGTGGTCGTGTCCGCGGCGGGCAAGCGCAGCGCCGACGACCACAAGCTGACGGATCTGCTGTACCTGTGCCACGCGCATCTGAGCTATGGCGTATCCTGCGACGACATCCTGCAGACGATCGAGCAGCGCTTTGCCGAGATCCGCACGGAGCTGGGCCTGCGCTTCGACGCGGAGGGAGAGATGAAGAAGCTCGCCGCCGGTCTGAGCCGCGACACGAGCGTGGATGAGCTGGTCTCCCGCGGCGAGTATTTCACGGCCCGTCTGATGGCCGAGTATCTGGGCTATCGCTTCGTCGACGCGGCGGACTGCGTGTTCTTCGGCTACGACGGCCAGATCGACCGCGACAGGACCGACCGCGCGATCGCCGAGGCCCTCTCGGCCCACGGACGGATCCTGATCCCCGGCTTTTACGGCCGCCTGCCCACCGGCAAGATCAAGGTCATGAGCCGCGGCGGCAGCGACATCACGGGCGCCCTGGCCGCGGCGGCTGTGGACGCGGACGTGTACGAGAACTGGACGGACGTCTCCGGCATTCTGATGGCCGATCCGCGCATCGTGCCCGACCCGCGCCCGATCGCGAAGGTCACCTACGCCGAGCTGCGCGAGCTGGCCTTCATGGGCGCCTCGGTCATGCACGAGGACTCGATCCAGCCGGTCAAGGACAAGGGCATCGCGCTCAACATCCGCAACACCAACCGCCCCGACGACCCCGGCACGATGATCGTCGGCGAGGCGGACGACCGCGACGAGAGCGAGCGCTTCATCACCGGCATCGCGGGGAGGCGCAACTTCACGATCATCACGGTCCTCAAGCGCGGCATGAACGCCAACGAAACGCTCTGCCGGGCGCTCGAGATCATGGATCGCTACCATGCCCCGGTCGAGCATATCACGCTCGGTCTGGACAGCTTCGCGCTCGTCTCCGGCTCGGCCGTGATGGGCGACGCGCTCTACGACGTGCTGGCCGACATCCGCAAGACCTGCCGTCCCGACGACGTGCGCGTACAGGACGAGATCGCCCTTGTCGCCGCCGTCGGCCGCAAGATGAGCTCGCGCCCCGGCATTTCCGGCCGCCTCTTCAAGGCGCTGGGCGACGCGGGCGTGAACATCCGCACGATCGCGCAGGGCGCAGACGAGCTGGCCATCACGGTCGGCGTGGAGAACAGGGACTTCGAGACGGCGATCCGCGTGCTCTACGACGGATTTGCCCTTTGACGAGATGAAAGGAGAACACAGCATGAAAGAACTCAAGATCGGCGTTCTCGGCGCGACGGGCGCCGTCGGACAGGAAATGCTCAAGATCCTCGAGGAGTACGATATCCCGGTTTCCGAGCTGCGGCCGCTGGCCAGCGCGCGCAGCGCGGGCAGTCTGATCAAATTCAAAGGGAAGGACGTCGCCATCCAGGCCGCGGCGGACGAGAGCTTCGAAGGTCTCGACTTCGTGCTCGGCGCGGTCGAGGGCGACATGTCCCGCCGCTTCGCCCCCGCGATCAAGAAAAGCGGCGCGGTCTACATCGACAACAGCTCCGCCTTCCGGCTCGAGCCGGACGTGCCCCTCGTCGTGCCGGAGATCAACGGCGCGGACGCGTTTGAAAACCACGGCCTGATCGCAAACCCCAACTGCTGCACGATCATCGCGCTCATGGCCGTCGCGGGCATCGCGAAGCTCTCCGAGATCGAGAGCATGGTCGTCTGCACCTACCAGGCCGTCTCCGGCGCGGGCCAGGCGGGCATCGCCGAGCTTGACGCGCAGATGGCCGCGCTCGCGAAGGGCGAAAAGCCCGTGGTCAAGACCTTCGCCGCGCAGATCGCGATGAACGTCATCCCCTTCATCGACGCGCCCTACGGCAACGACTACACCAAGGAAGAGATGAAGATGCAGAACGAGGGCCGCCGCATCCTGCACTGCCCCGATCTGAAGGTCAACTGCACCTGCGTGCGCGTGCCGGTCATGCGCTCGCACTCCATCGCCGTCACGCTGCGCACGAAGGAGAAGGTCAGCGTCGAGGCCGCGAAGGCCGCCGTCGCCGCCTATCCCGGCGTGCGTCTGATCGAGGACTACGAGGGCCGCTGCTACCCCACGCCGCTGGACACCACGGATCAGGATCTCGTCTGGGTCGGCCGCATCCGTCAGGACCTCACGGACGACAAGGGCCTGACGCTCTGGTGCTGCGGCGACCAGATCCGCAAGGGCGCGGCGTCGAACGCCGTGCAGATCTTAAAGCTCCTGGCCGAGGGAAAGTAACGATCCGCAGGCGGCGCGGCCGCGCCGAACGCCCGCGGCAGGGCGAAAACGAAAAAAGGAAGAGGCTTGAGGGAAGCGCTTCGTAAGGAAGTGCTTCCCTCGCGCTTTTTGAACGCAACGATTAAACCGAAATGGATTATGCCGGGTTGATGTGTTATTATTTCCCCGATAAATCGAGGTCTTATGAGGTTGTGAATATGGATAAGGAATTATTAGGAAAATGCGGTTATTACTGTGGACAATGTCCGAGTTACCTTACAGATAAATGTAAAGGCTGCATAAAAGGAAACGTAGGCGGAGAGTGTTATGCCCGTGACTGCGCATGAAATAAAAAAATCATATCTTGCGGTCATTGCGATGATTTTCCATGTCAAACCTTACAGGATAATCCCAAAGCATCTTTGTTAAGCCCTTTATGGTTGAAGTGGAAGGGGACCCAAAAAGAGCGCTGAATTCCGATTTGTTGAGGTACCGCGAGGACAGAAAAAGCCTTCCCCTTGAGGGGAAGGTGGCGCGCAGCGCCGGATGAGGTGGAAACCCTTGAATCAAACGAACAATCCCCAATTAAGAAAAAACGCGCAGAAGCTGCGCCGCGAGATGACAAAGGAAGAGCGCCGACTCTGGTACGACTTCTTAAAACAGCTCCCTCTTACAGTCAACCGGCAAAAGGTCATCGGCCGTTATATTGTCGACTTCTACTGTGCTTCGGCTAAACTCGTGATCGAACTGGACGGTTCACAGCACTATGAGAGCGAGGGAACTGCTTCTGATCAGGAGAGAGACTATGCGCTGAACCAGCTTGGGATCACAGTCGTGCGATATTCCAATAGCGACATCAACCGAAATTTCGATGGAGTATGTGCCGACCTTTTGAGACGGCTTGGCATTGAGGAAGCATGAAAAGACACCTCATCAGTCAGCCTTGCGGCTGACAGCTTCCCCTCAAGGGGAAGCCTTGGATGCACCTTTGTCCACAGTCATGGCGAGCATCAGATTTTTCCCCACAAAATCCAAGAGACAAAAACGGCGTGACCGCAATGGTCACGCCGTTTTTATACTCTTTTGAGTCGGTTATTGCAGCCTCAAAGCACCTTCCTTACAGAGACCGCTCCGAAAGCCTCTTCCTTTTAGGCGCGCTCACATAGGGAGACGACAGGTTTTGAGCGGCACTTTTCCGCCCATGCTTCATAGAAAAACCGGAAATACATCAAGTATTCCCGGCTTTTTCTATTTTGCCTGAACAAAAAAGCTCTCGCTCAAAACTGCGCAGCACCTCAAAAGAGAGATTTTTGTGTCGGGCGAGGCGAAA
>JBGUZD010000120.1:0-11175 GCA_045222695.1 Candidatus Limivicinus sp. | reverse complement strand
CGGAGGCCTCCTTGCCGGCGGTGGAGATCTGCTCGGACACCTGGGCCGCGGGCACGATGGCCTCGGCCGCGCTGACGCGGTAGTTCTCCACGAAATAGACCTGCAGCCTGCCCTTGCAGAGCGGGTCGCTGTTGATGTCCGCGGACATCGAAAGCAGCAGCTCGATGATGCGCTTGGCCGTCTTGTAGCCGGCGGCCGCCTTCGCGCCGAAGACGAAGGTGCGCGGCGTGAAGGCGCGGTTGGGATCGTCGTGCAGCTGCAGCTGCAGCGAGGCGATGTGCATCGCGCACAGCAGCTGGCGCTTGTACTCGTGCAGGCGCTTGACCTGGACGTCCATGATGCCCTCGGGATCGAAGGCGAAGCCGTCGTTGCGGCGGGCGAAGTCGGCGAAGCGGCGCTTGTTTTCCGCCTTGATGGCGAGGACGCGTCTGCGCACCTCGGCGTCGTCGGCATACTTCATCAGCTCGCCCAGGCGTTCCGGCTCGGTGAGGTATTCCTCGCCGCCGAGCAGCTCGCACACGAGGCCGTGCAGGCCCGGGTTGATCTGCGCGAGCCAGCGGCGGTGGTCGATGCCGTTGGTGACGTAGGTGAAGTGGTCGGGCCGCAGGGAGCAGAGGTCGCGGAAGAGGTCGTTGCGCAGGATCTCGCCGTGCAGGCGGGACACGCCGTTGACCTTGTAGCAGGCGGCGAGACAGAGGTTGGCCATCAGCACCTGGTCGTCGCGGATGATGAGGTTGCGGCCCACGCGCTCGTCCTGGCCGAAGTTGTAGATCAGATAGCTGACCCAGCGGCGGTTGATCTCGCAGAGGATCTCCCAGATGCGCGGCAGCAGCTGCTGGATGATCTGCTGCGGCCAGCGCTCGAGCGCCTCGCTCATGACGGTGTGGTTGGTGTAGGCCACGCTCTTCTTGACGATCTCCCAGGCCTCGTCCCAGCCGAGCTCGTGCTCGTCCATGAAGAGCCTCATGAGCTCGGGGATGATGAGCGTGGGGTGCGTGTCGTTGATCTGGATCGTGTGATGCTCGCCGAAGGAGCGGATGTCGCCCCATTTTTCGATGTGCTTGCGCACGATGTCCTGCGCGGTGGCGGAGACGAAGAAATACTGCTGCTTGAGGCGCAGGATCTTGCCCTCGAGCTTCTCGTCGGCGGGATAGAGCACCTTGGTGATGACCTCGGCCATCGTGCGCTCCTCGAGGCTCTTGACGTACTCGGCGTTGGAGAAGAGGTACATGTCCAGCTGGCTGGGGCTCTTGGCGTCCCAGAGGCGCAGCTTGTTGATCTCCTTGCCCTCGTAGCCCGCGATGAGCATGTCGCGCGGGATCGCGGTGACGGGCGTGTAGTCCGTGTGCACGGCGCTGTAATGGCCGAACTCATCCCAGTGCGCGGAGATCTGGCCGCCGAAGCGGACCTCGACCGCGTCCGCGTAGCAGGGGACGAGCCAGCCCTCGGACGCGAGGCGCCAGTTGTCGGCGACCTCGGTCTGCTTGCCGTCCTTGAAGCGCTGGCGGAAAATGCCCAGCTCGTAGCAGATGGAATAGCCCGTGGCCTCCATGCCGAGCGTGGCCATGCTGTCCATATAGCAGGCGGCCAGACGTCCCAGACCGCCGTTGCCCAGGCCCGCGTCGGGCTCGGTCTCGAAAATGTCCGTGGCGTTCTTGCCCATATCCTCCAGCGCGCCGGTGAGCGCTTCGGAGAGGCCGAGGTTGAAGGCGTTCTTCATCAGGCTGCGGCCCATGAGGAACTCCATGGACATGTAGTGTACTTCTTTGTTCTTGGCCCGCGGGCTCTCGACCGCGAGCAGACGGCTCATGATCTCGCGGATGACCATCGCGCAGGCCTGGAAAAGCTGGTCGTCGGTGGCCGTCTCGCTCGTCACGGCGAAATACGCGCAGAGGCGGTCCTCTATCGCGCTTCTGACTTCGTCTTTAGAGATTTGGCTGATCAAATTCGTGTCCTCCGAACTGAAAATTGAAAAGCGCCCGAAAAAGCTTCCGCTTTCACGGGCGCTTGACGGTCTTGTATATGCCTGCCGCTGTCAGATGCGGGTCCCCTTCGGGACCACGAGGGGCAGCTTTTCGTTCCCCTTGAGCGCGGTGCCCGCCGAGATGACGCAGTCCTTGTCGACGATCACGTTTTCAAGATGCGCGCCCTTTTCGATCGTCGTGCAGCGCATGACGATGCAGTCCTTGAGGGTCGCTCCCTCCTCCACGACGACCTCGGACGAGAGGATGCTGTCCTCGACGGTGCCGAGGATGCGGCAGTTGTCGCCGATGAGGCTGTTCGAGGAGACGGCCTTTTCGCCGTAGTAGGTGCTCACCAGCGCGTGGTGGCGCGTGCGGACCGGGCGCTCCGGGCAGAAGAGGTCGTGCCGCTTGTCGGGATCGAGCATGTCGCGGTTCGCGCGGTAGTACAGATCCACCGAGCGGATGGGCATGTAGTAGCCCTCGTGCACATAGACGCCCATCTTCCCGCCGGAGGCGAGGTAGGAGACGATCGCGTCGCGGTGGAAGCGGTAGAGGTTCTTCGCCGCGCACTCGTCCATCATCTTCACCAGCAGCTCCTTGTCGATGATGTAGCCCTCCATCGAGGTGAAGCCGCGGCTCTCGCCCTCGACGTAGAAGAGCGCTTCCTTGACGTAGCCGTCCGGGCCGACGATGTAGCGGTGCTGCGGCGCGTTCGGCACCGTGGTGCTGCAGATCGCGGTGATCGGCGCGCCGGAATGCTGGTGCATCCTGGCCGCGGCTCGCAGATCGAGGTTGGCGCACATGCTGCCGAGCAGCAGCACGACGGTCTTCTGCGGGATGTCGCGGATATACTCGCCCACGGCGTTGAGGGCTTCCATCGTGCCGAAGTAGTTGCCGCTGTGGTAGCCGGGCATGCCGAAGGGAGGCAGCAGACGGATGCCGCCGTCCTTGCGGCTCATGTCCCAGGACTTGCCGCTGCGGACATGGTCCATCAGCGACTGATAGTCGCGCTGCATGATCACGCCGACGTCGTGGATGCCCGCGTTCATCAGCGAGGAGAGCGCGAAGTCGATCACGCGGTAACGGCCGAAGATCGGCATCGAGGCAGCGGTGCGGTGGCTGACGAGCTCGCGCAGCTCGGGGGAGGTGCTGTAGGCAAAGATGATACCGTGAAAATCGTTCATGTCTCAAACCTCCTCGCCGTTGTAGATCATGGCCGAGGCCGGCACGACGGCGCCCGGACGGATCGTGATGTCGGGACCGCAGGTCGCGACGCCCCAGGCGTCGGTCCCGTCGGGGGGCGCGCCGATGTGCGCGCCGTCGCCGATGACGGTGTTCTCGCCGACGATCGCGTATTCCACGACCGCGCCGTCGCCGACGGAGGCGCCGGGCATCAGCACGCTGTAGAGCACCTTCGCGCCCTTGCCGACCCGGCAGGAGGACGAGAGCACGGAGTTCTCGACCTCGCCGTAGATCTCGCAGCCCTCGGTGACGATCGAGTGCGCGATCTTCGCGTCGGCGCTCGTGTAGTGCGGCGGGCAGACCGGGCTGCGGGAGCTGATGGGCCAGGACGGATCGAAGAGGTTGATCAGATCCGTCGAGAGCATGTCCATGTTCGCGTCCCAGAGCGAGGTGATCGTGCCGACGTCGCGCCAGTAGCCCTTGAAGCGGAAGGCCAGCATCTTTTCGCCCGCGGCGAGCATCTTCGGGATGATGTTCTTGCCGAAGTCCTTGCTGGAGTTCGGGTCGTTCTCGTCCTCGATCAGGGCGGCCTTGAGCTTTTTCCAGTTGAAGATGTAGATGCCCATCGAGGCGAGATCGCTCTTGGGCTGCTTGGGCTTCTCCTCGAACTCGGTGATGAAGTCCTTTTCGTCCACGCTCATGATGCCCATGCGCGTGGCCTCGGCCATCGAGACCTGCTGCACGGCGATCGTGCAGGCGGCCTCGTTGTCGAGGTGGGCGCGCAGCATCTCGGCGTAGTCCATCTTGTAGATATGGTCGCCCGAGAGGATCAGCACGTTGTCGGGATCGTACATCTCGATGAAGGCGATGTTCTGGTAGATCGCGTTGGCCGTGCCGGAGAACCAGGAGCCCTGCTCGTGCGCGCCGAGATAGGGCGGCAGGATATACACGCCGCCGTCGGCCACGTCGAGATCCCAGGGCTGACCGTTGCCGATGTAGCTGTTGAGCTTGAGCGGACGGTACTGGGTCAGCACGCCGACGGTGTCGATGCCGGAATTGGCGCAGTTGGAAAGCGGGAAATCGATGATGCGGTATTTACCGCCGAAGGGGACGCTCGGCTTGGCCACGTCCTGCGTCAGCGCGTACAGGCGCGAGCCCTGTCCGCCGGCGAGGAGCATGGCGATGCAGCTTTTTTTCATGTGTCACGCTTCTTTCCTGTTTATTTTCCGTTTTGATTGAACTTGTTCATGGCCTCGTCGGGGCCCTTTTCGACGTAGCACAGCGCGGCTTCGGCGGCGCGTCCGGCCGCGTCGGCGATGGTCTCGGCGTCCCTGCCCGCGAAGCGGGAGAGCACCCAGTCGCGCATGTCGTAGTCCTCGTGCGGCTTGCCGCCGACGCCAAGGCGGATCCGGGGGAAGTCCTCCGTGCCGAGCGCGGCGATGACGTCCTTGAGACCGTTGTGCCCGCCGGCGGAGCCGGAGCGGCGCACGCGGATGCGCCCCAGGGGCAGCGCCGCCTCGTCCGAGAGGACGATCACCCGCTCCGCCGGGATCTTGTAAAAGCGCGCGGCTTCGCCGACGGCCTGACCCGAGAGGTTCATGTAGGTCTGCGGCTTCATCAGAAGCACGCCCTCGTCCCCGACGCGGCACAGCGCCGTGAGCGAGCGGAATTTGAGCTTGTTGATCTTCACGCCCAGGCGCTTTTCCATCGCGTCCGCCGCGAGGAAGCCGGCGTTGTGGCGGGTGTTTTCATACTCCTTCCCGGGATTGCCCAGAAAGACGATCAGCCAGGAGGCCCCGCCGCTTTTTCTGAAAAACATTGTCTTTTAATCAAACAGGTTGGAGATCGAGACCTCCTCGTAGATGCGGCGGATCGCCTCGGCGAAGACCGGCGCGGTGGAGAGGTAGCGGATCTTGTCGCATTTGGGCTTGTCCTTGGGATAGGGGATCGTGTCGAGGAAGAGCAGCTCCTTGATGCAGCTGTTTTCGATGCGCTCGATCGCGGGGCCGGAGAGCACGCCGTGCGTGGCGCAGGCGTAGACCTCCTTCGCGCCGCCGATCTCGGAGATCGCCTTCGCGGCGCCGACGAGGGAGCCGGCGGTGTCGACGATGTCGTCGAGCAGGATGCACTTCTTGCCCTCGACGTTGCCGATGATGTTCATGACCTCGGACTGGTTGGCCTTTTCACGGCGCTTGTCCACGATGGCCATGTTCACGCCCAGCTTCATCGAGAAGGCGCGGGCGCGGGCGGTGCTGCCCACGTCCGGGGAGACGACCATGACCTCCTCGTTGTTCTTCCCGTACTGCTTGATGTAGTGCTTGGCGAACAGATGCGCGCCCATGAGGTTGTCCACGGGGATGTCGAAGAAGCCCTGGATCTGGGCGGCGTGGAGGTCCATCGTCAGGACGCGGTCGGCGCCGGCGGCGGTGATGAGGTTCGCCACCAGCTTGGCGGAGATGGGGTCGCGGCTCTTGGCCTTGCGGTCCTGGCGCGCGTAGCCGAAATAGGGGATCACGGCGGTGACGCGGCCGGCGGAGGCGCGGCGCATCGCGTCGGTCATGACCAGCAGCTCCATGAGGTGGTCGTTGACCGGGTTGCAGGTGGACTGGACGATGAACACGTCCTTGCCGCGGACAGGCTCTCCGACGGAGATGGAGCACTCGCCGTCGGCAAACTGGGATACGGTGGCTTCGCCGAGCCGGGTGTAAAGCTGGCCGCAGATCTCCTCGGCCAGCGCGGGGTTGGAGTTGCCGCAGAAAACTTTGATTTCCTTGCCGTGTGCGATCATGTTTTTTTCTCCTCATCCTATCATTCCCCGCCGCGCGTACCGACGGCGGCGGGAGGTCGCAGAGATACACAATAATATTAACACACTTTCCTCTTCTTGGGAAGAGAAAAGGCGGAAAGTCCGCCCGAAAAAGCAGATAAAAATAGCGATTTACAAGTCCCGGCTTTTTGTATATAATAGTAAAGCTTGAAAACTCTTGAAAGTGGTAAGGATCATGCTGGAATTTGAAGAATACAAGGCCAAACTGAACGCCGCGAAGCCGACGCTCGAGGTCCTGCGCGGCGCGCTCAAGCTCGAGGCCGCCTCGAAGGAGATCGAGGAGCTCGAGGCCATGAGCGCGCGCGACGGCTTCTGGAACGACGTGGAGAAGTCCCAGAAGGTGCAGAAGCGCCTCAAGACGCTCAAGGGCAAGGTCGAGAGCTACGAAAAGCTCTGCGCGTCCTGGGACGACATGTACACGCTCTGCGAAATGGCCATCGAGGAGGACGACGCGTCCATGCTCGAGGAGCTGCAGAGCGAGTTCGCCGCCTTCTCGGAAAAGGCCGAGGCGATGCGCCTGTCGACGCTGCTCACGGGCGAGTACGACGCGAACAACGCGATCCTGACCTTCCACGCCGGCGCGGGCGGCACCGAGGCGCAGGACTGGGCCTCGATGCTCTACCGCATGTACAACATGTGGGCAGAGCGCCACGGCTACAAGGTCAAGGTCATGGACTATCTCGACGGCGACGAGGCCGGCATCAAGAGCGCCACGATCATGATCGAGGGCGACAACGCCTACGGCTTCCTCAAAAGCGAGCACGGCGTGCACCGGCTGGTGCGCGTCAGCCCCTTCGACGCGGCCGGGCGGCGGCACACCTCCTTCGCCGCGGTCGAGGTCATGCCCGAGATCTCCGATCCCGGCGAGATCGAGCTGCGCGAGGAGGACATCAAGATGGACGTGTTCCGCTCCTCCGGCGCGGGCGGGCAGAAGGTCAACAAGACCTCCTCGGCCGTTCGCCTGACGCATATCCCCACGGGCATCGTCGTGTCCAGCCAGGTGGAGCGCAGCCATTTCCAGAACCTCGAGAACTGCCGCAACATGCTGCGCGCGCGTCTGGCCGAGATCAAGGAGCGCGAGCATCTCGAGAAGATCAGCGACATCAAGGGCGTGCAGATGAAGATCGAATGGGGCAGCCAGATCCGCTCCTACGTCTTCATGCCCTATCAGCTGGTCAAGGACCTGCGCACCGAGTATGAGACCGGCAACATCCAGAACGTCATGGACGGCGATCTCGACGGCTTCATCAACGCCTTTTTGTCGATGAAGGCGGGGGCCTGAAGGCTCAGACCGTAAAACGCGAAACGGGGAGCGGAAACGCTCCCCGTTTTATCGGCTGCTGACATAGCTCTCGCAGCCCTCGAAGATGAAATCGTCGACGTCTTTATCCATGTTTCGGCCTCCTCATTCTCAACATACCGTCATTTTATGCGGCGCGGCGGAAGGATATGCCGCGTCTTTTTCATCTTTTCTCTTGAACAGCGCGGGACTTTGCGTTATAATGTTCAGGCTTGTTTGACGCAAGCTTGTATCACACGGAAAAAAGGATGAATACCATGAGCGCATCTACCGAAAGAAAAAACCGCGCGGCCGCGCGTGAGGCCGGCACCGACAAGAAAACGCTCGCCCGGCAGGAGGCCGAGAAAAAGGCCGCGAAGAGCCGCCGCCGCTGGACGATCGGATCGATCCTGGTCGCGATCGGCCTGATCGTCATTATCCTGCTCAATTCCGGCTTTCTCTACAAGCACACGACGGCTCTCTCCGTCGGCAGCCGGAACTACTCCCCCGCGGAGCTGAGCTATACCTACGTCAACCAGTACAGCAGCTTTCTCAGCCAGTACGGCAGCTACGCCTCCCTCTTCGGGCTGGACAGCTCGCAGGGCGTCGCCTCGCTGTCTCAGCAGAGCTGCCCCATGCTCGACGAGGGCAAGACCTGGCGCGACTACTTCCTGCAGAACGCCGAGAACAATCTCCTGCAGGTCGCCGCGCTGAAGAACTACGCCGATCAGAACGGCATCACGCTCGATGAGAGCGAGCTCGCCGCGCTCGACGACGAGGTCGCCGCGCTGGAAGAGGCGGCCAGGTCCTACGGCTATTCCAACGCCAACCGCTTCCTCGCCGCGCAGTACGGCACCGGCGTCAACGTCCGCCTGGCCCGCGATCTGATGGCGGAGAGCACGCTCGCCTCCAAGGCGATGCAGAGCTATTCCGACTCGCTGAGCTTCTCCGACGAGGAGCTTGAGGAGTACTACGCCTCGCTCGAGGGCAGCAGCGACCTCTTTGATTACGCCAGCTACTTCGTCGCCGCCGAGGCCCTGCCCGTCGAGGGCGCCGAGACCGAGGACCAGACCGCTCCCACCGAGCAGACCCGTCTCGAGGCCCGCATGACCGCCGAGGCCATCGAGATGGCCTACAAGGACGGCTACGACATCGACGATCCGACCGAGCGTCTCAACGCCGCGATCGAGGCCGAGTACGACGCCGGCTCCGCCACCGTGCGCAGCGGCGTGTCCGGCAGCAGCCTGGGCGACCTGAGCGACTGGCTGCGCGACGGCGCGCGCCAAGCGGGCGACGTCGGCGTGATCGAAGCCTCCGACGGCTCGGGCTATACCGTGGCGGTGTTCCTCTCCCGCAACGACAACCACTACCCCACGGTATCCGTGCGCCACATCCTGATCAAGGCCGCCGCCTCCGACGACGGCACCTACTCCGACAAGGCCAAGGAAGTCGCGCTCGAGCGCATCAACGAGATCAAGGCCGAGTTCGAATCCGGCGACAAGAGCGAGGAGAGCTTCGCCGCGCTGGCGGAGAAGTACTCCGAGGACGCCGGCTCGAACACGAACGGCGGCCTGTACGAGGGCATTTACCGCGGTCAGATGGTGCAGGAGTTCGACGACTTCTGCTTCGCCGGCCACAAGAGCGGCGACATCGGCGTCGTCTACGGCGAGAACAGCGGCTATGCCGGCTATCACCTGGTCTACTTCGTCGGCGAGGGCGAGCTTTACAGCAGCGAGATCGCGCGCAACGCCCTGACCTCCGCGGCCCAGAACGACTTCCTCTCCGCGCAGACCGAAGGCGTCGAGCCCGTGCTGCGCTACTGGGCGAAGCTCGTCGGCTGAATGAAACGAAAAACGGGCTGAGAGATCTCAGTCCGTTTTTTTAATGAGAGGGAACTTTTTCCCGCGCGCGCCGTCTAAAGGGGCGTAAGTGAGATCCCAACACATAAACGGAGGACAACACCATGAAAAAGATCACCGCTTTGCTTCTTGCCCTTTTGATGCTCTTCTCCCTGGCGGCCTGCGGCAGCAGCGCCGCGAAGAACGACAGCTACCGCCCGTCCGCGGCGCCCGCCGCGGGCTACAACAGCTCCTACGCCTACGACGGCTACGCCCTTGAAGAGCCCGCCGCGATGGCGGCCGAGGCGGAGTCTCTCGGCGGCTTCTCCGCGTCGGAGAGCGCGGTGAACGCCGACTCCTCGGGCGGGAAGACGCCCGACGCGGGCGACATCGCCGTGGACAAGATCATCTACTCCGCCAGCGCCACCGTGGAGACCACGGAATTCGACGACACCGTCTCGAAGCTCGAGGCGCTGATCGCCCAGTACGGCGGCTTCGTCGAATCCAGCAGCGTGTCCGGCAACAATTACTACCACAGCTCGCACGGTTACAGCTCGTCCCGCAGCGCGGAATACCGCATTCGCATCCCCAGCCGCGACTTCGGCACGGTGATGAACTCGCTCTCCACGCTGGGCAACGTGCCCTACTGCAACACCTATACCGAGAACATCACCAGCCAGTACTACGACGTGCAGGCCCGTCTGAACGCCTGCCGCACGCAGGAGCAGACCCTGCTGGAGATGATGTCGAACGCCACCAGAGTCTCCGACATGCTGGAGATCCAGGAGCAGCTGAGCGACGTGCGCTACCGCATCGAGAGCCTGCAGTCCACGCTGACGAACTGGGACCGCCAGGTCAGCTACAGCACGATCTCCCTGTCCGTGCAGGAGGTGCAGGAGTACACGCCCGAGGCCAAGCTGAGCTTCGGCGAGCAGCTCTCTCTGGCGCTCGGCCGCGGTCTGAAGGCCATCGGCGAGTTCTTCCGCGATCTGCTGCTCTGGCTGCTGGAGGCCCTGCCCACGCTGATCGTGCTGGCCGCGATCGCCGTGCTCGTCGTCTTCCTCGTGCGCCGCATCCGCCGCCGCGCGAAGGCCCGGAAGGAAAAGAAGCTCGCCGCGCAGGCGCAGGCGCAGGCCGCGCCCGGGCAGAAGTGAGATTTACATTTCCCCTCCCGTATGCTAAAATGAGACCATCGAAGAAAACGGAGGGACAGCCATGAACAGCTTGAACAAATGGAAACTGATCGCGCCGCTGGGCCTGCTGGCCGCGGCGGGCGCCGCGGCGGCGCTGCTGCTGAAGAAAAAGGACGGCGAGGGCGCGGCAAAGAGCGCCCCGGCCGACAGGAAAAAGGACGCGCCGCGCGAAAAGCAGATGAAGACGGGCGTGTACAGCTTCGTCTCCGGCTTCAAGGACGCGAAGACCGTGGAGGCCGCGCTCGACTATGACGCGCTGCGCTTCTCCTTCGACGTGATCGGCGAGGATTTCCTCAGCTATTCGAGCGATTCGCACGTCGCCGTGATCACCGGCGAGGATTTCTCGATGCAGATGGAATACGCCTCCTACTACAAGGAGGAGGACCTCGGCGTCATCACCGCCGCGGCCGAAAAGAAGTATCCCGGCTTCGCGCGCGTTTCCTTCGGCTCCGCCGAGGGCTTCCGCTACCGCGAGGGCGACGCCGTCTGCTTCTGCCTGGGCGTGGACGAGTACAGCTATCTGCTGCTCACGCTGCTCAAGGCGCAGGGCTGCGACAAGACGGTGGAGGAGCTCGCCGCGGGCGAGGACCTGCGCGAGCTGCTCGAAACGCTCCGCGTCTCCATCAGGGACTGAACAAAACGGAAAAGACCTGCGGCGCTGTGCGCCGCAGGTCTTTTCTTTTGCGCGGCGCCCCTGCTCCGTTCGGAGCAGGGGCGCTGTTTTTCGATTAAGGGGATGTCGGATCAGGGCGCCTCTTCGACGATGACGATGCGGCCCTCGCCGGTGAGGTCCTCATACTCCTCGCCGATCACGCCGCCGAGCGTCTCGGTGATGTAGTCGATCAGCACCTGGTCGTCCAGCTTGACGCGGTCCTGCAGCACGGGCGCGCCG
>JBGUZD010000119.1:0-3438 GCA_045222695.1 Candidatus Limivicinus sp. | reverse complement strand
TGACGGACATCGAAACGGCTCTGCTGCGCCGCGCCGACAGGGCGATGCTGGAAAAGGGGATCCCCGCTGAAAACATCGGCGAGGTGCTCTCCCTGCTCGAGGATCTCGGCTCCTGAGCGCGAAGGGCTTGATTTATCCGCATGCCTAAGGTAAAATAAAAACACAGCGAACCAAGCATGATACGGAGGGAAAAGAAATGAGCGAAGAATTCGGCGACAACTTTGTCACGATGGTGGACGAGAACGGCGAGGAGTTCGTTCTCGAGCTGCTTGAGAGCATCGACTATAAGGACGCGACCTACACGGCGTTCCTGCCGGCGGATCTGGATGAGAACGATCCCGATTACGGGCTGGTCCTGCTGCGCAACGCCGTGGACGAAAACGGCGACGAGGTCTACGACACGATCGACGACGAGGACGAGCTCAACGACGTGTACGAGCAGTTCATGCGCATCCTCTTCGACGACGAGGAAGAGGAGTAATACCGCGCGCAGAGCCGGCATACAATGGAATCGAAAGCGAAAACTCCTGCTGTGCGCGTGCGTACCCGTGATCGGGACGAGCGCGGCCCATTAAACCCACATCACTTATAAGGGATGCCGATTTGAGTCTGCGGATTGCAGGCCTCCCGGTCCCGCGGACCGGACGTTGGAAGCAGCGAAACAGAACTTAGGCGACCCACCTGCTCATTTGTGCAGGTTATAACTGGGCCGGCACGGCACGAGCGGGAGTCTCCCACAGGGAAACCTGTGGGAGTTTTTTATGCCGCAGTCCGGCGGGCTGCGGCATAAAAATTTCCCGGGGTGCCCGAACGGCACCCCGGGAAGCCGGGAATGTTAAGGAGTTAAAGCGTTGTGCAAAGCGCTTTTTGCTTGTGATCAGACGATGCCCTGAGCCATCATGGCCTCGGCGACCTTGAGGAAGCCGGCCACGTTCGCGCCGACCATCAGATCGCCGGGCTTGCCGCACTCGACGGAGGCGTCGTAGCAGGCCTTGTAGATGTTCTTCATGATGCCGTGCAGCTTCTCGTCGACCTCGTCGAAGCTCCAGGACATGCGGATGGAGTTCTGGCTCATTTCCAGACCGGAGGTGGCGACGCCGCCGGCGTTGGAAGCCTTGCCCGGAGAGTAGAGCAGGCCGTTCTTCTTCACGACCTCGATGGCCTCGGGAGTCAGCGGCATGTTCGCGCCTTCGAACACGGCCATGCAGCCGTTGTCGACCAGCGCCTGCGCGCCCTTCTCGTCCATCTCGTTCTGGCTGGCGCAGGGGTGCGCGATGTCGCACTTGACGTTCCAGATGTTCTTGCAGCCCTCGTGGTACTCGCTGCCCGGGACCTCGTCGGCGTAGACGGAGATGCGGGCGCGTCTCTTCTGCTTGATCTCGAAGAGCTTGGGCAGGTCGATGCCGTTGGGATCGTAGACGTAGCCCTGGGAGTCGGACATCGCGACGACCTTGCCGCCGAGCTGCGTGACCTTCTGCGCGCAGTACTGCGCGACGTTGCCGGAGCCGGAGACGACGACGACCTTGCCCTTGTAGTCCGTGTTGGCCAGGTGCTTGAGGGCCTCCTCGGAGAAGTAGCACAGACCGTAGCCGGTGGCCTGGGTGCGGGCCAGGGAGCCGCCGAAGGTCAGGCCCTTGCCGGTGATGACGCCGCCCTCAAAGCGGTCGACGATGCGCTTATACTGGCCGTACATGTAAGCGACCTCGCGTCCGCCGACGCCGATGTCGCCCGCGGGGGTATCGGTGAACTGGCCGATGTGGCGGTACAGCTCGGTCATAAAGCTCTGGCAGAAGCGCATGACCTCCTGCTCGGACTTGCCCTTCGGGTCAAAGTCGGAGCCGCCCTTGCCGCCGCCCATGGGGAGCGTGGTGAGGGAGTTCTTGAGGATCTGCTCGAAGCCCAGGAACTTCATGATCGAGAGGTTGACGGAGGGATGGAAACGCAGACCGCCTTTGTAGGGGCCGATCGCGGAATTGTACTGCACACGGTAGCCGCGGTTGACGTGGGTAACGCCGTTGTCGTCCACCCAGGGGACGCGGAACTCTATCACGCGCTCAGGCTCGACAAAGCGTTCCAGCAGGCCCGCTTTTTCCCATTCGGGGTGCTTGTCGACGACGAGCTCCAGGGACTCGAAGACTTCGCGCACGGCCTGCAGGAATTCGGGCTCGTGGCTGTCGCGCTTCTCGACCTCGGCATATACGCGCTTGAGATATTCGTTTGTAAGCATGGATTGACCTCCTTATTATTCGACCGTAGTCGTTGGCCTATCTTGGCTGGATATATTATAATCCAAGCGCGGGAAATAAACAAGAACTCTTGTATATTGAACAAGGTTTTTTTCGTCCGAAAATGAAAAATTGTTAAAAAGATATAAAAACAACTTGAAAAATTTGAGTAAATAGACTAATCTGAAAACATAAAAAACATAAGGAGGATACACCGATGATCACAGAAAGAGATCTGGTCGGCTGCCGCTGCTTCACGATCGAGAACGGCGATCTTTCGCTGACGGTGTCGGAGTACGGCGCGACGGCGATGAGTCTGACGCGCGACGGCACGGAACTGCTGCTCGGCTTCGATTCGATCAGAGGCTATGAGAAGAGCGACGCCTACGTCGGCGGTATCGTCGGACGCTGGGCAAACCGGATCGGAGGGGCCGCTTTCGAGCTCAACGGCAGACGCTTTGAGCTCTGCGCGAACGAAGGGGAAAACTGTCTGCACGGCGGAAACGACGGCAAGGCATGGAACAAGCGCCTCTGGAGCGGCAAGGCGGACGGAGATGTAAGCGTCTGCTTCACGCTGAACTCGCCCGACGGCGACAATGGCTTCCCCGGCGCGCTGACGGCCTGCGTCGAGTACACGCTGATGCCCGACCGCGTACGCATCGACTTTTCGGGCGTGTCGGACGCCGACACCTATTTCTGCCCGACCTCGCACATTTATTTCTCGCTCGGCGAAAAGAACATCCTCGGCGCCGAGATGCAGATCAACGCGACCGGCCATCTGGAGGTGGACTCCGCTCTGATCCCGACGGGACGGATACTGCCCATGGAAGGGGATTTCGACTTTACTTCTCCGCGGCAGATCGAGCGGGACTACGACGACTGTTTCGTGCTTGACGGCGCGCACGCCTGCACGGTGCAGACGGACGAGATCACGCTGAAGGTCTTTACAAATTATCCGGCGCTGCAGTTCTACACGGGCACCTATCTCGACTGCGGCATCGCGCCGAACGCGGGCTTCGCCGTCGAGCCGCAGTTCTTTCCCGACACGCCGAACCGTCCGGAATTCCCGGACGCGCTGCTCAAGGCGGGAGAGAAGTTCACGAAGTATGTGGAATTCGTCTTCGAATCCGGGATCAAAGAATAAAAAAACTGCGGCCGGGAAACCGGCCGCAGTCGTTTTTTTGGTCGTTTATTCGTCCAGCCCGTCGTCGCA
>JBGUZD010000118.1:0-3021 GCA_045222695.1 Candidatus Limivicinus sp. | reverse complement strand
CCATATGAGCTGGCTGCATTGCTTTTGGGGCGTCGGCGCTTCGATCAGCCCGTACATCATGAGCGCCGCTCTTACGCGCAGCGGCAGCTGGCAGACGGGTTATCGCACGGTCGGCGTGATCCAGGTCGTTCTGACGGCGCTGCTGTTTCTCTCGCTTCCCCTGTGGAAAGCGGTCAAAAGCAAAGACGACGCGGAGAACGGGGACGCTCCTCCCCTGCTCGGTCTGCGCGGCGCGCTGCGCATCAGCGGCGTCCCGCTGATCCTGATCGCCTTCTGCGCCTATTGCGGCGGCGAGACGACCGCCGGTCTCTGGGCCAGCAGCTATCTTGTCGGCGCGCGCGGCATCGCGCCCGAGACCGCGGCCAGCTTCGCCTCTCTTTTCTATCTCGGCATCACCTTCGGCCGCTTTCTCAACGGCTTTGTTGCCGACCGGATGGGCGACAGACGCATGATCCGCGTCGGGATCGCCGTGATGGCGCTCGGCGTCGTGCTGATCCTGCTGCCCCTCCGGAACGATCTGTTCTCTCTGGCGGGGCTCGTGATCTTCGGTCTCGGCTGCGCGCCGGTATATCCGTCGATCATCCACTCCACGCCCGCGAACTTCGGCAAAGAAAACTCCCAGGCGATCATCGGCGTGCAGATGGCGAGCGCCTATGTCGGCAGCACCTTCATGCCGCCGCTCTTCGGTCTGATTGCACAGCATCTGTCGCTGAAGCTGTTCCCGATCTATCTCGCTCTTCTGCTTTTCGCCCTTCTGCTTATGACCGAGGGGCTCAACCGGCTCAAGGACCGCGAACGGACCTGAACATTAAAACCGCCCTGTGCCGCAAGGCACAGGGCGGTTTTTTATCTGTTTAACGGCCGGGAAGATCAGCTTTTCTTGATGCCGAAGAGCCCGCGGATGATGGCGCTGCTGCCGCTGCGCATCACAGAGGAGAGAGCGTTGCGGGCGGCGCGCTTGGCGATCGTGGTCGCGCTGGTGGTCTTGCCGCCGGTAGCGGCGTTGACGATGTTGGTGCTCACGGAGCTGACGACAGAGGACGCGGCGTTGCTGATCGCCTGCTGGGCGACCTTCTTTTTCTTTTCCGCTTCCTTCTGCGCGGCCTTTTCGGCGGCGGCGGCTTCCTTGGCGGCGGCCTTCTCGGCGGCAGCCTTTTCCTTGGCGGCGGCCTTCTCGGCGGCGGCGGCCTCCTTCTCGGCGGCCTTGCGGGCAGCCTCTTCCTCAGCCTCCTTCGCGCGCTGGGCCTCCAGCTCGGCGGTGGCCTTTGTGATGATCTCGTAGGCGGACTCGCGGTCATAGCTCTGGCGGTACTTCTGGTCGAGCTCGGTGCCGTTGATCAGCGCATCGATCGCGGACTGGGTGGCCTCGCCCATCAGGGACTGCGGCGGGAGGATACGAGCGCGCTCAACGATCGTGGGGATGCCGTCCTCGTCGAGGAAGCTGACGAGGGCTTCGCCGACGGCCAGCTCGGACAGGGCGGTCTCGGTGTTGAACTTCTCGTTCACGCGGAAGGCCTTCGCCGCGGCGCGGACGGCCTTCTGCTCGGCCGGCGTGTAGGCGCGCAGCGCGTGCTGGACGCGGTTGGAGAGCTGGGCGAGCACGTCGTTGGGGATATCGGAGGGGCTCTGCGAGATGAAGTAGATGCCGACGCCCTTGGAGCGGATCAGCTTGACGACCTGGACGATCTTCTGCACGAGCGCCTTGGGCGCGTCGTTGAAGAGCAGATGCGCCTCGTCAAAGAAGAAGATCATGCGCGGCTTGTCGGGATCGCCGACCTCGGGGAGCTGCTCGTAGAGCTCGGTCATCATCCACAGCAGGAAGGTGGAGTAGACCAACGGGCTCGCGATCAGGCGCTTGCTGGTGAGGATGTTGATGTAGCCGCGGCCGGAGGCGTCGACGCGCATCCAGTCGTGGATGTCGAGACCCGGCTCGCCGAAGAACTGGTCGCCGCCCTCGTCCTCAAAGGCGAGGAGGGCGCGCTGGATCGCACCGATGCTGGCGGCGGAGACATTGCCGTACTCGGTGGTGAACTCGGCGCGGTTGTCGCCGACGTACTGGAGCATCGCGCGCAGGTCCTTGAGATCGAGCAGCAGCAGGCCGTTGTCGTCGGCCACGCGGAAGACGATGTTCAGAACGCCGGTCTGGATCTCGGTCAGGCCGAAGAGACGTCCCAGGAGCGTCGGGCCCATCTCGGAGACGGTGACGCGGACCGGGTGGCCCTGCTCGCCGAAGATGTCCCAGAAGCGGGTGGGATAGGATTTGAAGGAAAAGTCCTCGATCCCGAAGCCCTTGATGCGTCCGGCAAGGTTGTCGCTCATCACGCCGGGCATGCACATGCCGGAGAGGTCTCCCTTGATGTCGCAGAGGAACACCGGGACGCCCATGTCGGAGAAGGACTCGGCCATCACCTTCATCGTGACGGTCTTGCCCGTGCCGGTCGCGCCGGCGATGATGCCGTGGCGGTTGGCCATCTTCGGCAGGATGAAGAGGTTCTTATCGGACTGTGCCATCCATATCTTGTTATCAGTAAACATAGCGATCCCCCATATCTTTTATTTTGCTGATAAAAGTATCTTATCACAGCTTTTTGCCGCATACAAGTTGCAATTGAAAAAAAACTTTTCGTTTCAGGCGCGAATGAGCCAAAAAGAGACAAATAAATGCAAACTGTCTGTTGAGAGTTGGCGCAAGGTGTGATAAAATTTACAATAAAGAAACAAGCGAGGGGTAAGGGAATTGAAGACAAGAGTCATCTCCGGCGTCGTCCTGATCACGATCACGCTGCTGTGCGTGCTGCTCTCCCCTGTCACGAGGATCATCTTCTTTGCCGTGGCGGGGCTTTTGTGCGCCTATGAATACAGCCGCGCCTTGGAAAAGATCGAGGTATACTGCTGCGCCTGGGTCATGTACGTGTACATCTGCGCGCAGGCCACTCTCGCCTTCTTCCACGCCGGTCCCGTCGCGCTGATCTCCTGCTTCTGCGCCGCCGTGTTCCTCGCGCTTTTCTCCGGGATCCTGCA
>JBGUZD010000117.1:0-30668 GCA_045222695.1 Candidatus Limivicinus sp. | reverse complement strand
GTCTCGGAGCAGAAGATCAACAAAGCAAAGGGTGCGGCCGGTTTTGCATTTGACACACAGGATTATGCAGCAGCGGTGGAAAACATCCTGCTCGCGATCGTTGCCATGGGCTATGCCGGAGTCTGGATGGACGGTATGTCCCGCATGAATCATGTGGATTCTGAGATTTCCAGGCTTCTCTCCGTTCCTGAAGGGAAATGGGTCAGAAGCATTATTCCTTTTGGGGTACCGACGAAGGAGGTTGCGCAGGCGGAAAAGAAAAGCTTCGAGGAAAGGGTTGTCTGGGAGCATTTCTGATAATCATCGCGCATTATTCCAGTTTGTCAGTGTACCCCTATAGTTCAAATTGCACCCCCCTTGCCGTTTGCACCCCCCTAAAGGGAAATGCACCCCCCTTCACCCGCGGTGCACCCCCCTAAGCGTTTTTCTATCAAAACAGTGAAACAAATCCATGAAAAACACACCCCCGCCACCGGGCGGGGGTGTGTTATTTATATAGCATGGAGAAATTCGAACAGGGCGCGCACTCGTACCGGCGGCTTTCTTCGTCCTTGTGCCGGGCTTTATTCAATCTTGTACAGTTCGTCCTTCTTTGATATAATCCCTTGTATACGAAAAAGCCCGATCGGGAGCCGGGCGCGGAGGCCGCGCAGGCAGGCCGCCCGATCCCGCCCGCGAGGACAGAGCCATGGACAACAGAGAAACGCCGCGGAGCTCCCGCACGGGAGAGCGGATCGCCGTATGCGCGATCGTGGCGGCGATCGTCTTTTTATTTTTCATATTTTTCAGCAACGTCATGCTCCCGCTGATCCGGCTGCACCTGCGGCACGATCTGGCAGGGGCGCAGCGCCTGCTGCAGGAGGAGGGCCCGCTCGGCGCCGTCAGCGTCGTGCTGATCGAGGCGCTGCAGATGCTGGTCGTGTTCATCCCCGCGGAGTTCATCCAGATCTCCAGCGCGCTGAGCTATCCGATCTGGGTGTCCGTGCCGCTGTGCGACCTGGGCGTCTGCCTGGGTGCGAGCGTCATCTTCCTGCTCCTGCGCCGCTTTGGGCTCGTCAGCACCGCTTTCGAGAAACGGCGCGGAAAGATCGAGCGCCTGTCGTCCGAGCTGCACGAGCGCAACACCGTGCTGCTGCTCTATCTGCTGTTCTTCATGCCGCTGATCCCCTTCGGCGCGATCTGCTATTACGGCAGCGCGAAGCTGCCCTACCGCCGCTATATCCTGACGGTCGCGACGGGCGTGCTGCCCTCGGTGCTCGTGTCCAATCTGATGGGCGCGGCCGGGACGGCCTTCCTCGTCAACGAGCTGCCGCTGTGGCAGCTGATCCTCCTGATCGTCCTGCTGGCCGCGCTGCTCTTCGGCCTGATCCTCTTCTTCATCCGCCGCTTCTGCTTCCGCGGCCGGGAGGGGACGCCGGATTCGATGACGTACGCCTTCATCTTCTTCCTCGTCCGGATCTGGCTGGGCAGACGGCAGCGCGTCGAGATCGACGACGCCCTCCTGCGCGGGCTCGAGCCGCCGTATATCCTGCTGTCCAACCACGAGTCCTTTGAGGACTTCTATTACATCTCGCAGATGGCGCATCCGCGCAATCCCAGCTATCTCGTCAACGAATACTACTGCACGCGCCCGCTCCTCAAGCCGATGGCGAAGCGGGGCGGCATCCTGTCGAAAAAGCTCTTCACGGCCGACATGGCCGCGCCGCTCGGCATCCTGCGGACGGTCCGCAGGGGCTATCCCGTGGTCATCTTCCCGGAGGGCCGCCTCTCGCTGGACGGGCGCTCGAACCCCATCGTCGAGAGCGGCGCCGCGCTGTATCGGCGGCTGAAAACGCCGCTGGTGCTCCTGCGGATCGACGGGGCCTACTGGGCGCACCCGAAGTGGCGCAAAAAGCGCTTTCGCTCGGATATCCGGCTGAGCGTGCGCCGCGTGCTGCGGCCGGAGGAGCTCTCCTCCATGACGGACGCGCAGCTTGACGAACTGATCCGCGCGGAGCTTTACAACGACGCCTCCGCGCACGAGACCGGACGCTATCCGCAGAAGGACAGGGCCGCAGGGCTCGAAGGCCTGCTGTACCGCTGCGCCGACTGCGGCGCGCTGTACCGGACCGTGGGCGTGGGCTGCGAGCTGCGCTGCCGCGCCTGCGGGGCGGTCCACCGTCTCGACGAGAGCTACCGTTTCACCGACGGGATCGGCACGATCCCGCGCTACTATGACGCGATCCGCCGTATGGAGGAAGACGCGCTCGATGCGCTCTGCCTGCGCGCAGAGGTCAAGACAAAGATCTTCGGCGCGGACGGCGGCCCCGTCCGTTGGGAAAAGGGCGTGTGCATGCTGGACACGAAGGAGTTCCGCTACCGCTCCGAGGCGGAGGACTTCGCGATCCCGGTCGAAAAGCTGCCCGCGCTGGCCTTCTCCTGCGGAGAGGAATTCGAGCTCTATCACGAAAACGAGCTGCACTACTTCTATCCGCTCGCCGAGCCGCTGCAGGTCGCCCGCTGGGCGCTCGCGGTGGACCTGATGGCGGAGAGAAGAAAGAAAGAAGGAGAGCCGAACGATGGAAAAGCGTAAAGAAAAACCGACGCTCATCAACATCTCCCGCAAGTCCTTCATCCAGGTCACGCTGCTGCTGCTGGGGCTGCTCGCGGTCTCGATCGCGCTGACCTATATCCTGCCGAAGGGCGAGTTCGGCCTGCTCCCGGACGGGACGCCGAACTATCTCGACTATGTGCGGCGCGACGATCTCGGCGGCATCCCGCTCTGGCAGGGCCTGCTCGCGCCGGTCCTGGTCTTCGCTTCTTCGGACGGCCTCGCGCTGATCATGCTCTCGATCTTCCTGTTCGTGATCTCCGCGGCCTTCCAGGTGATGAACGACGTGGGCGGCATCCGCGCGCTCGTCGGCGCCGTGTCCGAGCGTTTCCGCGACCGCCGCGGCCTACTGCTGGTGCTGATGGCCTTCCTGTTTTACTGCTTCGGCTCCTTCCTCGGCCTGTTCGAGGAGATGCTCACGATGCTGCCGATCGTATGCGCGCTGTGCGTGCTCGTCGGCTTCGACTCCTTCACGGGCTTCATCTGCTGCATCCTCGCCTGCGGCTTCGGCTTCGCGGGCGCGATCACCAATCCCTTCACGGTGCTGCTGGCCTCGGAGATCATCGGCGCGAACCCGATGGAGCATATCTCCTTCCGCATCCTGATCTTCTTCGTGATGTTCGGTCTTCTGATGCTGTTCCTGTATTTCTATCTGCGCAGGCTGAAAAAAGACCCGGGAGCCAGCCTGACGCTGCACCGCGACGAGCTCCTGCGCGCCTCCGCGGCGGAGACGCTGCGTCCCGAGGAGGCGACGGCGGAGCACGCAAGACGGCTGAAGCTCTGCTACGCGGTCTTTCTGCTCGCCTCGCTGGCTCTGATCGTCGTCTGCTCGCTCTCGGCGGCGCTGCGCGGCTATACCGTCCCGATCCTGATCGCCTACTTCCTGATCTTCGGGCTGCTCGCCGGAGCGATCGCCTGCGGGGACTTCCGCTTCGTTCTCAAAAGCTTCCTGCGCGGCTTCGGCGGCACGCTGCCCACGATCGTGTTCATCGCGCTGGCCGCCTCGATCAAATATGTCTTTGACCGCGGCTGCGTCCTGCCGACGATCGTCAATTCCATCAACACGCTCATCGCCGGGCGCAGCCCGGTCCTTGTGGCGCTGATCATCTATCTCATCGTGCTGCTGCTGGAGTTTTTCATCTCCTCCTCGACGGCGAAGGCCATCCTGGTGATGGGACTGCTGGCGATGGTGAACACGGGGCTGTCGAAGCAGATGCTGGTGCTGCTCTACACCTTCGGCGACGGCTACACGAACGTGATCTTCCCCACCTCGCCAGTGCTGCTGATCTCGCTGTCGATGATCGAGGTCGAATACTTCACCTGGATCCGCAAAAGCGCGCCGCTGTTCCTCGTCAATTTCCTGCTGGTGCTGGGCTTCATCGTGCTCGGCGTCGTCGTCGGATACTGAAAGCGCCGCAGAGCGTCGCGCGCTCTTGCGCGGCAGCGGCGCGCTGTGGTAGAATAAGGTCGTAAAAGGACGCGTCCGCCCGCGCGGCGGGCGGAGGCTTTGAAAGGAGTTTTCTTGTTATGGACAGAGCGATGAAGATCACCAAGCGGCAGTGCCAGCTGGCCTTTTTCAGCGCGGCCGTCGTCGTGATCTGCGTGTGCGTCGGCGTGACGATGAATCTCACGACCCTCGCGGACGAGAACTTCGACCACATGGGCCTGCGGACCTTCTGCATGTTCACGGTCAACTCCAACATCCTCTGCGCGGCCGCGATGGCGATGGTCATCCCCTACACGCTTGACGGCCTGCGCACGCACAACTACCACATGCCGCGCTGGATCGTGGATCTGGTCTACATGGGCGTGACCGCCGTGGCGCTGACCTTCCTCGTTTCGCTTTTCATCCTCTCGCCGGCCAAGGGCTTCGTGCTGATCTTCACGGGCTCGCGCTTTTTCCTGCACGGCGTCTGCCCGATCCTGGCGATCGTTGCCTTCTGCTTCTTTATGAGCGAGAAGCGCCTGACCATCCGCGACTCGCTGCTGGCGCTGATCCCGGTGCTGATCTACGCGGTCGTTTACTACGTCATGGTCGCGATCGTAGGCGAGGAAAAGGGCGGCTGGAACGACTTTTACGGCTTCCTCTCCCGCCTGCCCCACTGGATCCCGCTGACGGCCATCATGCCGCTGACCTTTCTGATCGCCACGGGCATCCGCGTGCTGCACAACCGCTCCTATGACAAGCGCAAAGCGGATGAGAGCGCCTTCTTCACCCAGCTCTTCGCCGACGCCGACGTGCGCAAGATCGTCGCGGCCATGGCGCGCAGCCACAGCTCGGCCAAGATCCTGGACATCGTGATCCCCAGCCGGATCATCACCATCATGCTAGAGCACAGCAAGAGCGACGCCACGCTGGAGGAATGCTGCGAGATCTATCTCAAGGAATACCTCGAAAACAGCGAAGTCCTCAATCTGGAGAAATACTGGATCTGAACACCGCAGCTTCGAAAGGAAAGCCCCGTCCGTCGGACGGGGCTTTCCTTTCGGAAGTCATGCTTGTATTTCACCTGTCCGGCGGTGTAAAATAGAAAAAGAAAAACGCCTCCGGAGGTTTTCGCCATGGCTTTCGTATTCCCGGCCTATCACGCGCCGGACTTTTCTGCTCCGCAGCTGAAAAACGCGCCCGACGCCGCCTGGGCGCCCGTCGAGCGGGACGGCGTCGCGCCCGAGGGCTTCCACAGCACCTCGATGTATCCCGAATATTTCAAGATCGGCGGACAGTGGCGTCTGGCCGAGCGCAGCCGCATGGATTCGAGCGTCGTGCTCCGGGACGACGGCACGCTCGCGGTGGTGGAAAACCGCAACCTGCGCCGCGGCGACCGCGTGATCCTCGGCCGCACGGAACGCGGAGAGGAGGGCATCTTCCTTCACGCCCACGGCTTCGACGAGGGCGCGGCCGCGGGCGGCGACCAGTTCGTCTTCCGCCAGGGCCGCAGCCGCGAGACCTCCTACGCCCGCGACTACGACCGGCTGATCGAGCTGCTCAAGACCGAGCGGGAGGAGGGCAACATCCTCTGGGTGATGGGCCCGGCCTTCGCCTTCGACCGCGACGCGCGCTACGCGATGTCCCGGCTGATCGACAACGGCTACGCCCACGGTCTGATGGCGGGCAACGCGCTGGCGACCCACGACCTCGAGGGCGCGCTGCTGCACACGGCGCTGGGCCAGGACATCTACACCCAGCAGTCCATGCCGAACGGCCACTACAACCACCTCGACGTGATCAACCTCGTCCGCCGCAGCGGCTCGATCCCGCAGTTCCTCGAGGACTACCGGATCGAGAACGGCATCATGTACAGCGTGGTGAAAAAGGACCTGCCCTTCGTGCTGGCCGGCTCGATCCGCGACGACGGCCCGCTGCCCGAGGTCATCGGCAGCGCCTACGAGGCGCAGAGCGCCATGCGCGCGCTCGTCGAAAAGGCCTCGACCGTGATCTGCCTGGCCACGATGCTGCACACGATCGCGACCGGCAACATGACCCCCTCGTTCCGCGTGCGCGAGGACGGTACGGTGCGGCCCGTCTACTTTTACTGCGTGGACGCAGACGAGTTCGTGGTCAACAAGCTCATCGACCGCGGCTCGCTCTCGGCCACGACGATCGTGACGAACGTGCAGGACTTCATCTGCATCGTCGCAAAGGGCCTGGGGCTGATGTGAATCCGCCCCTGTCCGAAGCAAAAAAAGAAAGCCCGATCCGGGAAACCCGGATCGGGCTCTTTTTGTTTGTTTGCGGGCGCTCAATCCGCGTCGGGCAGGGGCCGCTGCATCGCCCACTCGAAGAGCTCCTTGAGCGAGCGCTGCGTGTTGGTGAACACAAATTCGGTCCCGCTGTCGGTGGAAAAGCGCACGTTGGAGAACGGGAGCTTTTTCTCGAAGCGATACTCCTTGACCGCGCCGCGGCGCATGACCGTCACGTTTTTCGCGGAGAGAGCGCCGGCGAAGAGGATGATGACGCGCTGGTCGGTGATCGCCAGCATTTTGCGGTTCCCCTCGTGCACGCCGGTGAGGATGCAGTTGAGCTGTTCGCCGTCCTGGATGACCTGGGCGAGGGCGCCCAGCTCCTTGCGGTAATAGAAGTCGCTGTAGATCGACAGCTCCCGCATCCGTTTGTCAAGCGCAGTTCGATTCATCGCTTACAGGAGAGCGGAATCCTCTCTGACGAATTTCGTCGACTTGGCGATGCAGCAGGTGCAGGTCAGGTCGCCGACGACGTTGAGCGCGGTACGGCCCATGTCGAGGATGGCGTCGATACCGAGGATCATCGCGTAGGCGCCGGCCAGGACCGTGCCCTCTGCGATCGGCAGGTTGATGCCCTGCATGACCATGGCCAGCATGATGGCGCCGGCGCCGGGAACACCGGCCGTGCCGATTGAGGCCAGGGTGGCCAGCAGAACGATCATGCCCATTTCACCCATGGTCAGGCCGCGGCCGAAGCAGGACATGACCAGGAAGAACGCGCAGACGCCCTGGTAGATGGCGGTGCCGTCCATGTTGATCGTCGCGCCGAGCGGGAGCGAGAAGGCATAGACCTCCTTGTCCACGCCGAGGTTCTCGGCCGCGGTCATCGTGGTGGGCAGCGTGGCGTTGGAAGAACGGGTGACAAAGGCGGTGATGAACGGCGTGCGGGCTTCCTTGAAGAAGGAGCCGATCTTGATGCGGAAGATCTTCAGCAGGCCGCCGTAGACCAGCACGACGTGGATCGCATAACCCAGGAAGCAGGCCACCGTGACCGTTACGAGCGCGCCGGCGACCTTGGCGCCGTTCTTGGCGAAGACCTCGCAGATCAGGACCGCGACGCCGATGGGCGCGTACTGCATGATGCCGGAGACGACCTTCATCATGATCTCGGTCAGGCAGTCGAAGATGTCGAACATCGTGTTGGAGATCCTGCGGATGCGATCATCCTCGGAGTTCTTCATGTAGGACAGGCACAGGCCGAAGATCAGCGCGAAGAAGATGACCTGCAGCACGGTCTCGTTGACCAGAGAGGACAGGACGCTGGTGGGGATGATGTCGGAGATGGTCTTCCAGACGCTGACGTCGGCGGTCTTGCCGGCGGCGTCGGCGGCCAGCTCGGTGACCTTCGCCAGCTCGGCATGCGGCTGGAAAATGTTGCCCATCAGCAGGCCGATGATGACGCCGAAGGCCGAGGTGATCAGGTAGATGATGATGACGCGGATGCCGACCTTACCGACGTTGGCGGGGGAGACAGAGGATGCGCCTACGACCAGAGAACCAACGATCATCGGGATGATGATCATCTTCAGCAATCTGGTGAAGATGGTGCCGAACATGCTGATCCACGCAGGGATCGACGTGACGCCGTTGGCGGCCAGGATCACGCCGACGATCGCGCCGATGACAAGACCGATCAGGATCTTGTACAGCACGTTGAAGTTCAGGTATGCCTGAAGGATACCCTTCTTCTTGGGTGCGTTTTGTTCCATGATAGCCCTCCTGTATAGTTTTTTTTACCTGTTTTCCGGCCGTCGGGAACACAACGGCCATTGCGGTTAATTCTTATTATACAGATTTTTTCTTTTTTGGGAAGGGCTTTTTGTGCTTTTTGTGAAGAAAATATGAACGGCGCTTCCGCAGAAGCGCCGTTCATACCTCCGGGAGGCTTTATTTTACCCTGTACCCGCAGAAGCGGATCGCCGCCTTCGCCAGCTCCAGCGTGGGATCGACGAAGGGGCCGGGATGGCCGAGACGGTCCGCGAGGATCGGCAGCTCCGTGCAGGCGAGGATGAAATAATCCGCGTCGCGCCCGATGAGCTCCGTGAGCAGGGCGTGCCAGCTCTCCGTCTCCGGCTCGAGCGGACGCGAGGCCTTGACCACGTCGTAGATCAGGCGCATCAGCTCCGTCTGCTCGGCCTCGTTCGGGACGAGGAAGTCAACGCCCGCCGCCTTCAGCGCGCCGTCGTATATCCGCGCCGCGATCGTGCCCTTCGTGCCGAGCAGGCAGGCGCGTTTCCCCGGATAGCGCTCCGCGCAGACCGCGGCCGTGACGGTCCTCATGTCGATGAAGGGCAGGGCCGTCTCCGCCTGCAGACGCGGGAGAAAATGGTGCGCGGTGTTGCAGGGCATGATCACGCAGTCCGCCCCGCATTTTTCGAGATTGCGCAGGGCGCTGAGCATCTCCGGCACCGGGTCGGGCCCGCCGGAGAGGATCGCCGCCGTGCGGTCGGGGATGGCGGAGTTGCCGTCGATATACACGCGGATATGGGCGTTGTCGCAGTCGGCCTCGGTCGAGAGGATGATCTTTTTATAGAGGTCCATCGTGGCGAGCGGCCCCATGCCGCCGAGGATGCCGATCGTTTTTTTCATCATACCAACTCCGTTATCACCTTGATCGCGAGCAGGACCAGCACGACCAGAATGACCGGCCGCACGACCTTCGAGCCGTTCTTGATCGCCATGCCCGAGCCGATGTAGTGCCCCGCGACGGACGCGACCGCGCCGATCAGGCCGAGGACGAGAAAGACCTTGCCGTGCATCAGCGAGGTGAAGAGCGCGCCGACGTTGCTCGCGAGGTTCACCAGCTTGACGTTGCCCGAGGCGGTGCGCAGGTCCATTTTGGCGAGATTGCAGTAAATCAGGATCAGAAAGGTCCCCGTCCCGGGGCCGTAGAAGCCGTCGTAGGCGCCGACGACAAAGGAAGCCGCCCAGACGATCGCCGCGCGGCGCCGCGGCGGGATATCGCCCGCCTCCTCCGGCAGCTTCTTCTGCCGCAGCACGACGAAGGCAACGAGGGGCAGCACGATCAGCAGCAGCCATTTCAGATAGGTCTCGTCCAGCGCGAGCTGCGCCCGCGTGCCCAGGTGCGCGCCGTAGAGCGCCAGCGCCACGGAGGGCAGGGCGAGCTTCCAGTCGACGTAGCCGCCGCGGATGAAGCGCGCGGCGGAGACCGCCGTGCCGATACCGGACGAGAGCTTGTTCGTGCCCAGCGCCAGATGCGCCGGCAGACCCGCGAGGAAATAGGTCGGCACCGAGATGATGCCGCCCCCGCCGGCCACGCCGTCGGTGAAGGAGGCGAGGAACACGCCGATCACGACGATCAGGATCATTTTCGGCGTCAGGGCCATCGGCATGAGCATCGCGCGCATCTTCTCTCCTCCTTTTCGTTTCTGTCAAGAGGCATTGTAACACGGTCCGGCCCAAAGGGGAAGAGGCAGTTCCCGTTCCGGCGCGAAAAGAAGGCTTCTTTTATGATATTTCGACGAATACTCGCTTGATGAAAGCCTTTGCGTATGGTATGATTGACTAAAAGCGTACCCAACAAATACGACGGCGAAACGCCGCGGGTTCAGAAAGGAATAATTCTATGAAAAAGTACGCCGAGATGACCAGAGACGAGCTCATGCGCGAGATGGCCGAGGTGCAGGCGCAGTACGACGCGATCAAGGCCAGGGGCCTGTCGCTGAATATGGCGCGCGGCAAGCCGGGCAAGGAGCAGCTGGACATGACGAGCGAAATGATGGACATCCTGCGCTCCGACAGCGACTATATGTGCGACGGCATCGACGTGCGCAATTACGGCAATCTCGAGGGCCTGCCCTCCTGCCGCAGGCTCTTCGCCGAGCTGCTGGGCGTGAAGGAGGAAAACGTCTTCTGCGGCGGCAGCGCCTCGCTGACGCTGATGTACGACACGATCGCCAAGGCCTACACCCACGGCCGCCTGATGAGCGACAAGCCCTGGGCGAAGCTCGACAAGGTCAAGTGGCTCTGCCCCGCGCCGGGCTATGACCGCCACTTCGCGATCTCGCAGAGCTTCGGCATGGAGATGATCACGATCCCCATGACCGCCGAGGGCCCGGACATGGATCTGGTGGAGGAGCTCATCCGCGACCCGGATGTGCGCGGCATGTGGTGCGTGCCGAAGTACTCCAACCCCGACGGCATCATCTACAGCGCCGAGACCATCCGCCGCATCGCCTCGATGAAGCCCGCCGCGAAGGACTTCCTTCTGATGTGGGACAACGCCTACTGCGTGCACGAGTTCTTCGGCGACTACGTCCCCTTCCCGGTCATCCTGGGCGAGTGCGAAAAATACGGCAACGGCGACATGGTGTTCGAGTTCGCCTCGACCTCGAAGATCACCTTCCCGGGCGCGGGCGTTTCGGTCTTCGCGTGCAGCGAGCGCAACATGGAGTACATGAAAAAGCTGCTGACCGTCCAATTGATCTCCTACGACAAGGTCAACCAGCTGCGCCACGTGCGCTATCTCAAGAACAAGGACGGCGTGATCGCGCTGATGAAGCGCCACGCCGCGATCCTCGGGCCGAAGTTCCGCTGCGTGCTCGACTGGCTCGACCGTGAGATCGCCCCGCGCGGCATCGCCGCGTGGGAAAAGCCCAAGGGCGGCTATTTCGTGTCCGTCAACACGATGCCCGGCATCGCGAAGGCCACCTGGCAGCTGTGCAAGGAGGCCGGCCTGACGATGACCGGCGCCGGCGCGACCTTCCCCTACGGCAAGGACCCGAAGGACAGCAATATGCGCGTCGCGCCTTCTCTCCCGCCCATCGCGCAGCTGGAGCAGGCGATGGAGATCTACTGTCTGAGCATGCGCCTCGCCGCGCTGAAAAAGCTTCTGGCCGGCTGATCCGCCCGTTTCCCCCTCATCCGCCGGCACAGCCGGCGGATGATTTTATGAAAGAGGTGACCCGCCATGAAAATGAAACGAACGCTCGCCCTCCTGCTTGCGGCGCTGATGCTGCTCCTTCTTCTCGCGGGCTGCGGCGCTCCGGCCGCGCCGGCGGCGGAGGAGACCCCGGCCGCGGAGACAGCCGCCGAAGCGGAAACGCGCGGGGCTCCCGCCGCGGCGGAGGAGGAATACACGCTCCCGCCCGAGGCGGGCTGCCGTCAGCTGACGCTCTACTGGAAGAGCCCGGACGAGAGCTATGAGAACTGTGACGTCTGGGTCTGGTACCCCGGAAAGGACGGCCACGGCGAGCTCTTCCATCCCTGCGCCTACGGCGGCAAGGTCGTCCTCAACGTGCCGGAGGCGGTCGAGGAGGTCGGCTTCATCGTCCGCCGCGACTGCTCCGAGCCCGGAGGGAGCTCCTGGGGCAGCGCGACGAAGGACTTCGACGGAGACCGCTTCGCCGCCCTCACGGGCGAGAGCACGGAGATCTACCTCGTCAGCGGCGAGCAGATGCAGTATACCAGCAAGGACGGTGGCTTGACTTTGGATCCCATCCGCGTGTTCAAAATGGCGGGCATCCTCTCCCCGACGGAGATCCGCTATATCATCTCCCCCGCTGCTCGCATCTCCTCTCTCGACGAGATCCGCGTGCTCGACGGGGACAGGGCTCTCCCGCTCGAGGGCCTGAGCAGCCTCGGCAACGAGGTCGTGCTCGGGACGATCACGCTCGCCGAGCCGCTCGACCTCTCCCGCAGCTATACCGTGGAGATCGCGGGCTACGGCAGCGTCCCCGCCGTGCCGACGGACATTTTCGACAGCGAGGAATTCCTTGCGCAGTACGTCTATGACGGCGACGACCTCGGCGCGACGATCCGCGGCGGCAAGACGGAGTTCAAGCTTTGGGCCCCGACGGCGAGCGCGGTCACGCTGCGGCTCTTTGAAAAGGGCGACGGCGGCGAGCCCTTCGCCGAGCTCGCGATGGAAAAGGGCGAAAAGGGCGTGTGGTCCGCCGTCTATCCCTGCGGGCACGGGACCTATTACACCTACGCCGTCACGACCTGCCTTGGCACGCAGGAGGCTGTGGATCCCTACGCCCGCTCGGCCGGCGTGAACGGCGAGCGCGGCATGGTGGTCGATCTCGCTTCGACCGACCCCGGGGGCTTCCGCGCCGCGAAGCTCAACGGCGGGCTGCGCTCCTACTCCGACGCCGTGATCTGGGAGGTGCATGTGCGCGACTTCTCCAACACGATCGCCGGCGCGCGGTATCCCGGCAAGTTCCTCGCCTTCACCGAGACGGGCCTTACGAACGCCGCGGGCGAGCCGGTCGGTCTGGACTATCTCAGGGAGCTCGGGATCACGCACGTCCATCTCCAGCCGGTCTACGACTACGCCACCGTGGACGAGAGCTCGGACGCGCCGCAGTTCAACTGGGGCTACGACCCGAAGAACTACAACGTCCCGGAGGGCAGCTATTCCACCGACCCTTATGACGGCGCGGTGCGCGTGAACGAGTTCAAGCAGATGGTGCAGAGCCTGCACGAGGCGGGCATCGGCGTGGTGATGGACGTGGTGTACAACCACACCTACAGCCTCGATTCCAACCTCGAGCGCATCGTCCCCTACTATTACTACCGCTTCAGCTATGACGGCAGCCCCTCGAACGGCAGCGGCTGCGGCAACGAGACGGCCTCGGAGCGCGCGATGTTCCGCAAGTACATGGTCGATTCGGTCTGCTACTGGGCGAAGGAATACCAGCTCGACGGCTTCCGCTTCGACCTCATGGCCCTGCACGATCTCGAGACCATGCGGCAGATCGAATCGGCCCTGCACGCGATCGACCCGCAGATCCTGATCTACGGCGAGGGCTGGACGGGCGGCGAGAGCCCGCTGCGCGACAATCTGCGCGCCGACCAGGCCAACATCCGCGCGATCGAGGCCACGAACGGCGGGATCGGCGCGGTCGCCGTGTTCAACGACGCGATCCGCGACGGGCTCAAGGGCAGCGTGTTCGATCCGAAGGACGCGGGCTGGATCAACGGCAAGGCCGGCAAGACGACCGCGGCCAAGGTGATCTTCGGCGTCTGCGGCGCCCCGAAGGCCAACGTCGTGAACTGGTGGGTCGACGACGCGATGACGGTCAACTACATGTCCTGCCACGACAACCTCACGCTGTGGGACAAGCTGCGGGCGAGCTGTCCCGACGCCTCGGAGGAGGAGCTGCTGGCGATGCAGCGTCTCGGCGCGTCGGTCGTGATGCTCTCGCGCGGCACGCCCTTCTTCCTCGCGGGCGAGGAGATGCTACGCACGAAGGGCGGCAACGGCAACAGCTACAACGCCTCCGACGCGGTGAACAACCTCGACTGGGATTCCCTCGTCCCCGGGAGCGCGGCGTACGACATGAGCCGCTTCTACCGCGAGCTGATCGCCCTGCGGCGCTCCAACGCCTTCTTCACGGAGGCGGAGGTCGAGGCCGAGGCGATCGCGGGCAGCGTGATCGCGGTGCGCTGGACGCAGGGCGGAGAGCCCGTCGCCTGCGCCTTCCTCAATCCGAACGCGGAGGCCGTTTCCGTCACGCTCCCCGACGGGAGCTGGACGGTCCTGCTCGGCTCGGACCAGACGGTCCTGAGCGGCGAGGCCGCCGTCGAGGGCCGCAGCGCGCTGATTGCGAAACATTAAAAAATGATGAAGAAAGCTCCGGGGCGCTTGCCGCGCCCCGGAAGTTTTTGTATAATAGGAAAAAACCTCGGAAAGGAGGCGCTTCGCGCTTGCCGAAACTGATTTCCGATCTGGCCATCATGCTGCTGACGGCGGGCGTCGTGGCCGTTGTCTTCAAACGGTTGAAGCTGCCGCTGGTGCTGGGCTATATCCTGGCGGGCTTTCTCGTCGGTCCCTACATGCCCTATTTCTTCACGGTCGGGGACGAGGTCTCGATCAAGACCTGGAGCGAGATCGGCATCATCGTCCTGATGTTCGGGCTCGGGCTGGAATTCAACCTGCACAAGCTGGCCTCCGTGGGCATGACCGCCGTCATCACGGCGCTGACCGAGGTCGTCGGCATGCTGGCCGTCGGCTATTTCGTCGGTCAGGCTTTGGGCTGGAGCATGATGGACTCGATCTTTCTCGGCGGTATGCTGTCGATGAGCTCGACGACGATCATCATCAAGGCTTTCGACGAGCTGGGCGTACGGCACGAGGGCTTTGCTCAGCTGGTATTCGGCACGCTGGTCGTGGAGGATATCGCCGGGATCTTCATGATGATCATACTCTCGACCGTTTCGGTCTCGAAGAGCATTTCCGGCGTCGCTCTGGCGCTGCAGCTGGGAAAGCTGGTGCTGTATCTCGCGCTGTGGCTGATCCTCGGCATCTACATCCTGCCGACCCTGCTGCGCAAAGCCGAGCGCTACACGAACGATGAAACGCTGCTGCTCAGCGCGCTGGGCTTGTGCTTCGGCATGGTGCTCCTGGCGGAGAAGCTGGGCTTTTCCTCGGCGCTGGGCGCCTTTCTGGCGGGATCGCTGATCGCCGGAACGGTGCACGCCGAGCGCGTGGAGCACCTCTCCTCCGGCGTGAAGGACCTCTTCGGCAGCGTTTTCTTCCTGTCCGTCGGCATGCTGATCGACCCGGCGATGATCGTGAAATATCTCGTTCCGATCCTGATCCTCACGCTTGTCACGATCGTGGGCAAGCTCGTGATATCCTCGCTGGGCGTGCTGCTCTCGGGCCAGAGCCTGCAGCGCGCGGTGCGCTGCGGCTGCTCGCTGGCGCAGATCGGCGAATTTGCCTTTATCATCGCCTCGCTCGGTATGAGCCTGGGCGTGATCGCCGATTATATCTATCCGATCGTCGTCTCGGTCTCCGTCATCACGACGCTGACCACGCCCTTCTTTATCAGAAATTCCGAAAAGGTCTACGAGCTGATCCGCAGGCTGCTGCCCGCGAGGCTCGCCGCGAAGCTGGAGCGATATACCGGCGAGGAGACGATCGTCCACACCGACAGCGACTGGCGGCGCTATCTCAAGCGTTACGTCCGGGTGACGGCGTTCTACGGCGTGCTGATGACCGGCGTGACGCTTCTGGCGCAGTTCGTGCTGGCGCCGCTGCTTTCCCGCGCGCCGATGAGCGAGCAGATGAGGGATATCGTCTGCGCTCTGTTCTGTGTCGCCGGCGTCGCTGTCTTCGTCCGGCCGATGCTCGACCTGCATTCGACGGAGTATACGACGCTGTGGGTCAGCCGGGCGGTGAACCGGCTGCCGCTCATCACGCTCACGGCCCTGCGCTATCTTCTGATCGTGTTCATCATCTTCTTCCCTTTCCAGGCTCTGCTCGAATTCAGCGGGATCTGGCTGCTGCCGCTGATGCTCCTGGTCATCTTTCTGGTCGAGCGCAGCGCCTGGCTCTCCTCGGCCTACATCTCCGCGGAGGCGCGCTTTATGGCCAACTTCAACGAGCGCAGACTCCAGCGCGGAGACGAGGGCACGGAGTGGCTGGATGAAAAGCTCTTCGTCCAGACCCTGGAGATCGGAGGGGCGCAGGCCGGAAAGAGTCTCCGCCAGCTGGACTGGGGCAATATTTTTTCTGTCAACGTCGTGCAGATCCAGCGCGGCAGGCGGCGCCTGTTCATGCCTTCGGGCAACACGGAGCTTCGTGCGGGCGATCGGCTGCTGCTCGTCGGACGCAGTGAGGATCTGCGTTCGCTGCGCCTGAGTCTGGGGCTCGATGAGAGCATGGAGCTGCCGACGCTGCGCGCCTTTACCGAGGCGCAGGATAAGGCGTCCGAGCCGCTTTACGCCACGGCCATCGCCGTCGGGGCGCATTCGGAGCTCTCGGGCAAGAGCATCCGCAGCTGCGGCCTGCGGCAGAAATATGACTGCATGATCCTGGGCCTGCAACGCGAGCGTCTGCCGATCCTGCAGCCGGACGTGAACATGACGATCCAGCCCGGCGATCTCGTATGGATCTTCGGGACGGAAAAGATGGCGCAAAAGCTCCTCGCCGGGAGCTTCGGCGAAGAATAATAAATGAAGCAAGCCCCCGGCCATGCGGCCGGGGGCTTGTCTGTTTATGCGTCTCAGTGGACGATGCCCTTGATGAAGGGCGCTTTCTCCACGGGCGCGTCGGAGAAGGCATAGCACTTTCGCAGCAGCTCCGCGGCTTCGGCGGCCTTCGCCTCGTCCGGGGCGTGGATCGTGGCCAGGCTCTCGCCTTCCTCCACGCGGTCGCCGACCTTCTTGTGCAGCACGACGCCGACCGAGAGGTCGATCACGCTCTCCTTGGTGGCGCGGCCGCCGCCGAGGTGCATCGAGACCAGGCCCACGTTCTCGGCTTCGATATGCGCCACATAGCCCGCGCGCGCGGAGGGGACCTCCCGCTTGACGGGCGCGTCCGGCAGCAGCGAGAGGTCGTAGACCGCCCGCGGATCGCCGTACTGCGCCTCGACCATCTCCGCGAGTTTCTTTAAGGCGCTGCCGTCCTCGATGGTCTTTTCGAGCTTTGCGCGCGCGTCGGCCTCGTCTTCGGCCAGGCCCGCGAGCGTGAGGATGTTCGCGCCGAGCGTGAGGCAGAGCTCCTTGAGCTCGCCCGCCTCGGTGCGGCCCGCGAGCACGTCGACGGCCTCCTTGACCTCGAGCGCGTTGCCGACGGCGAAGCCCAGCGGCTCGTCCATGTCGGTGATGACGGCGGCGCACCTGCGCCCCGCGAGATTGCCCACGCGCGTGAGGCCCTCGGCCAGCTCGCGCGCCTGCTCGGGCGTTTTCATAAAGGCGCCGGAGCCGCACTTGACGTCCAGCACGATGACGTCCGCGCCGGCGGCCAGCTTTTTGGACATGATGGAGCTGACGATCAGCGGGATGCTCGGCACGGTGCCGGTGACGTCGCGCAGGGCGTAGAGCTTTTTGTCCGCGGGGCAGACCTCCGCCGTCTGGCCGGCGAGCGCGATGCCGATGCGGTTGACGTTGTCGAAGAAGCGCTGTTCGGAAATGCCCGTGACGAAGCCCGGGAAGCTCTCGAGCTTGTCGATCGTGCCGCCGGTGTGTCCCAGGCCGCGGCCGGACATCTTGGCGATCTTCACGCCGCAGGAGGCCACCATCGGGCAGAGCACGAGACTGGTCTTGTCGCCGACGCCGCCCGTGGAGTGCTTGTCCGCCTTGACGCCGCGGATCGGCGAGAGGTCGAGCGTCTCGCCCGAGCGCATCATGCTCATCGTCAGATCGAGGATCTCCCCGTCGTCCATGCCGCGGAAAAGGATCGCCATGCACATCGCGCTCATCTGATAGTCGGGGATCTCCCCCGCCGTATAGAGGCGGATCATCTCCGCGATCTCCTCCGTCGTCAGACGCTCGCCGTCGCGCTTTTTCGCGATCAGGTCGGTCATGCGCATATCATCGCCCCGTTTCTGTTTCTGGATGCTTCCAGTATAGACCAAAGCGCCGTCATTCACAAGTGCGAAATAGCAGATAACTCTCCTCGCCGATCTCGCGGACGCGAACCCCGGGCACGCTCCGGCGCAGCGCGCAGGGCAGCGCGAGATAGCGCACGCCCTCCTCGGTGAGGTAAAAGGGCTCTGCGTCCGCCGTCATTTTCTCCTCGCGCGCGGGCTGAGGCGGCGCCGCGGCCTCCGCTTCCCCCTCGAAAGCGGCGTATTCGGCCGGCGCGGGGAAGGCGCGCATCGCCGCGCGGGAGAAGCGGCGGCGCAGCACGAGCGCGCCGCCCTCCGGCTGCATCACGCCCAAAGCGGCGCTGCGGCCGCCGCCGCAAAGGAAAAGCCGCCGTATTCCGGGAAGAAAAGCGCAGCGCGCCTCGAAGCGCGTATAGGCCCCCTCGCGGCGCGTCTCGAGCACGCCGATACGTCTGCCGTCGTGGATGATCGGGTACTGCACAAAAAACACCTCTGTCCATGATACGGACAGAGGTGTCGTTCTATACCTCAATTTAAGCCGAAGCTGACGGCGAGGGCGGCGTCGACGGCGTTCATCGTGGACTCGTCGACGCGGCCCATGCGCTCGCGCAGGCGGGTCTTATCCAGGGTGCGGATCTGCTCGAGCAGGATGATGCTGTCGCGGTTGAGCCCGGCGCTGCCTTCGGCGAGCGCGATATGCGTCGGGAGCTTCGCCTTGTCGAGGCGGCTGGTGATGGCCGCGGCGATGACCGTGGGACTGTGGCGGTTGCCGGTGTCGTTCTGCACGATCAGCACCGGGCGCATGCCGCCCTGCTCGCTGCCGACCACCGGGCTGAGATCGGCGTAGTAGATCTCTCCGCGTTTGACGATGCTCATGTTGTTCACTCCGGGGAAAAAAGTTCGCCCACTCTAATGTATGTACCGGACAAGACTTATTTTCTCCGACGCGGGGAAAAAATATACGCCGCAGGTCTTCCTGCGGCGTATAAGTCCGGTTTTCTTACTTGACGGTGATGGAGCTGATGTGGGGCTGCGGTCCCTCGTACCAGTAGAGAAAGCCCGTGATATCGACGGTCTGGCCGACCTGCAGGTTCTTGACCGCCTCGTAGACCTCGCTGCCGGGGGCGGTGAGGTAGCGGCGGACGACGAAGGTGTAGGTGCCGCCGTTGATCTCGATGTCGAAGTAGAGATCGTCGCCGTCGGCGCCCGAGCCGTCCCAGTTGTAGAAGAACGCAGCGCCGTTGCCCTTGTCGGCGACCGTCGCGCCGGAGACGGAAATGACCTCGGTCATGTACTTCTCCAGCTCGGGCGTGCCGAGGAGCTTGCCGATGTCGAGAGGCTCGGCGACCCAGCTGCCTTCTTCAAACTCGAAGGTCCCGTCCATGATCTCGATCTGGCCGGCCCATACGGCCTTGTCGCCGGTGACCTTGATCTTCGTGCCGGGGACGAGCTTGGCGGCGTCGGCCTCGGAGCAGGCCATGTCATAGAAGAAATAGCCGCCGTCCTTGTCCTGCGCGTAGACGGTGATCTTGCCGTCCCACCAGCTCTGGTTGCCCTGGACGAAGGCCTCGACCGTGACGCGGCTGCCTTCCTCCGCGGCGAGGAACTGCTCGTGGGTCATGACGCCCTCGCCCTTGGCGAAGATGTCCTTCTGGGCGGCCTTGCCGCAGGCGGCGAGGCTGAGCACCATCACAACGGCGAGAAGCAGTGCAAGAAACTTTTTCATGTTATTCTCCTCTTTTAATCAATTTATCGCTGCCCTTGCGGGCATGGCTTACAGATCAATTATAGCATCGCCCGGGAAAAAGTCAAGGAAGCGGAGAGTGCGGAAGCCCTGATGTTCAGCGCTTTTTTCGTTTTTCTTTTAACAGGTCGCGTCCGACGTATACCGCGATGCCGAGCCAGACGAGCCCCAGCGTCACAAGCAGCGCGCGCGCCGCGCCGGGCAGCGGGCCGAGCTCGCCCCGCTCGGAGGAGACGATGCTGCGCTGGTCAAGGCGGTAGAGCGAATTGACGCTGTCGAAGAGCCCGGTGAAGTAGGCCTCGTCGGCCTTCTCGCCGCGGCGGACGGTCTTGGCGGTCTCCTCGATGAGCTGGCCCGCCGCGTTGCGCAGCGAGGTCGAGCCGTTGAACACCGGCGTGGTGAAGGTGTTCGCGGTGTTCTCCAGCAGAAGCTTCGAGGCCTCGATCTTGACGGCGTAGTGCGCCTTGTCCTCGCCCGCGCGGGCAAGATAGTCCTGATATTCCGCGCTCTCGTGCGCCTTGGTCGTGACGGGGAGATAGCCCTCCGTCCCGGCGTAGGCGATCTGCACCTCGTTGGTCAGCAGATACTGCGTGAAGAGCCAGGCGGCCAGCACCTCCTGCGGGTCGCTCTTGTTGAAGACGCAGACCGAGGGGCCCTGGGAGATCATCCGCGGATGCGACGGGTCGAACTGCGGGACGGCGCGCACGGCCGTTTCGAAGGGCACGACCTTGTCCGCGCTGATGTCCAGCAGCGGGGCCTCGCTGCCGATCCAGGTCGCGCCGGCGGTGGAGTCGATCGCGAAGAGGCACTGTCCGGCGTTGAGGAAGTTGGCCGGGTAGCTGGAGATCTTGAAGGTCGAAAAGGCCCTCGTCTTCGCGTGCTCGGCCACCGTGCGCAGGATCGCGCGCGTGGAGTCGTTGAAGATCAGGATATCGCCCTCGTCGTTCGAGTAGGGCGCGTCCAGCTGGCGCAGCATCTGGATCATCATGTTGTCCGTGGACTTGTAGATGAAGGGGATGAGCACCTTCTGTCCGTTCGCGAGGTAATTTCCGTCCGCGTCTTTGGCCATGGCGGCCTCGGAGGCCTCCCAGACAAAGTCCCAGGTCAGGACCTCCGGCAGCTCGTAGCCCAGCTTTTCAAGCATCGTTTTGTTGACGTAGCAGGCCTCGGTCGAGCGCATGAAGGGCAGCGCGTAGGTCGTGCCGCCGATCGCGCACTCCGAAAGGAACTGCGGTACGATCTCCTGCCGCGAGGGCGAGTCGAAGCGCAGCTCTTCCCCGCCGAGCCCGTAGCGCGGATCGTCCATCGCCTCGTCGAGCGGCACGACGCAGTTCGGCGCGGTGAGATAGGTGGCGATGTGGTCGGGATAGGTGATGCAGACGTTGGGCGTGGTGCCGGTGGGGATGTTGGTGATGACGTCGTTGTAGATCTTGCCGTAGTCGGTATAGAAGCGCACCGTGACGTGTACGTTGGGATAGAGCGCCTCAAAGTCGTCGATCGCCTTCTGGTAGATCTCGGTCTGCGTCTTGTTGGTGTCGTTCTTGGCCCAGAAGCTGATCTCGTAGTCGCGGGAGGTATCAAAGCTCTCGGGCATCACGAAGGGGTCGTTCCCGCGCGAGCCGTGGCAGCCCGCGAGCGGCAGCAGGCACAGCGCGCAGAGCAGCGCGGCCAGCAGGCGTTTTGCGTTCTTCATCCCTTTGTGCCCCCTCTCGAGACGCCGGCCATGATCTTCTTGCGGAAGATCAGGAACAGCACGATCAGCGGCACGGAGATCACGACCACCGCCGCCATCATCGCGGGGATGTTCTCGCGGCCGAAGCCGTTCTCGCGGATTTCCTGGATGCCGTTGGACACGAGGAAGTAGCGCGCGTCGTCGGTGATCAGGCGCGGCCAGACGTAGGAGTTCCAGCATTCGATCACCTTGAGGATCGTGACGGTGATGATCGTCGGGCGGCAGATCGGGATCATCACGCGCGTGAGATAACGGAAGTCCGTGCTGCCGTCCACCTTGGCGGCGCGGTAAAGCTCGTCGGGGATCTGCTCGAAGTTCTCCTTGAGCAGATAGATGTAAAACACCGAGGTCACCGAGGGCAGGATCAGGCCCGGGAAGCTGTTGCGCAGGCCGGCGTTCGTAATGGTCTGGAAGTTCGTGATGACCACGAGCTCGCCCGGGATCATCATCAGCGCGAGAAAGAGCGTGAACACGAGGTCCTTGCCGCGGAACTCGAGGCGCGAGAAGGCAAAAGCCGCGAGCACCGTCACCATCAGCATCAGCGCCGTGGTGAGGACCGTGAAGATCGCCGTGTTGAGGAAGTAACGCCCCAGCGACACCGTGGTGAAGGCGTCGACGTAGTTTTTCAGCGTGGGAGAAAGCGTGAAGAATTTCGGGATGTATTCGGAGTTGTAGGCGCCGTAGCTCTTGATCGAGCTCAGCAGCATCCAGTAAAACGGGAAGAGCACGATCAGCGCCCAGATCGCGAGGAAGAGGTAGGTCAGCGTCCTGCCGACGCGCGCGCGGCGCGCGGCCGCGGCTTCGATGCGTTCGTTGTCCATCATGCCCCTCCTCTCAGACGTAGTAGACGTGCTTGCGGCTGACGAGCAGGTTGATGCAGGTGATCGTCAGCACGATCGCAAAGAGGATGATCGCCGCGGCCGAGGCGTAGGACGGCCAGCCGCCGCTGTTGCCGTAGAGCATGTCGTAGACGTAGCCCACGATCGTGTTCATGCCGGCGGCGTTGAGGTCGGTGCCGAAGATGGCGACCGCGTCGCTGTAGGCCTTGAAGGCGCCGATGAAGCCCGTGATGATGAGGTAGAACAGCTGCGGCGAGATCATCGGCAGCGTGATGCGCGTGAACACGCGCCACTTCGGCGTCGCGTCCAGCCGCGCGGCGTTGTAGAAGTCCTGCCGCACGGAGGCCAGCGCGCTCGTGAGGATCAGGATCTTGAAGGGCAGCACGACCCAGACCGTGTAGAAGCACAGCACGAACATCTTCGCCCAGTAAGGACCGTCGATGAAGTCGACCGAGCTGCCGCCGAAGAAGTTGATCACGAGGTTCACAAGGCCGTCGGTGTAGGCGGTCTTTTTGAACAGGATCATGAACACCAGGCCGACGGCGAGCGTGTTCGTGACATAGGGCAGAAAGTAGATCGTCTGGAACAGCTCGCGCAGCTTTTTGATCGAGTTGAGCGCGAGCGAGATCAGCAGCGCCAGGCCCGTGGAGAGCGGCACCGTGATGATGACCAGGAGGAAGGTGTTCTTCAGCGCCTGCAGGAAATAGCTGTCGCGCAGGACGTAGCGGTAGTTGTACAGACCCGTTCCGAAGAAGCTCTGCGAGGCGGAGTTGTAGCCCTCCTCGAAGGAGTAGACGAAGACGTCCACCAGCGGGTAGACCATGAAGGCCCCCAGGAAGAGGATGGCCGGCAGCAGGTAGAGCCAGCCCTTATAGCTTCTGTTGTTCATCTTTCCGCCCTCTCACAGCGCCTCGGCGGAGGCAAAGCGCACGCGCTCGCCGCTCTCGGGGTCGAAGAGGTGGACCTTCGCGGTCTTGAGATAGAAGCGCACCTCGTCGCCGGAAACGCCCTCGGCGTATTCAGCGCTGATGACCGAGCGGATCGATACGCCCTGCATGGCCGGGTGGGTCGACACGATCGTGGTGTCGCGGCCCATGACCTCGACGGTCTCGAGCGCGCAGCGCAGCGGGCCGTCGTCGCGTACGCGGAAGGCCTCCGGCCGGATGCCGACGGTGTAGGGCCCGTCCGCGACGCCTTCGAGCTTCATCACGGCGTCCTCGCCGACGAAGAGCGTGCCGCCCCGCACCGCGCCGTCGAAGACGTTGATCGGCGGCGTGCCGAGGAATTTCGCCACGAAGAGGTTGCCCGGGTCGTTGTAGACCTCCTGGGGCTTTCCGGTCTGCTGCAGCACGCCGTCCTTCATCACGACGATCACGTCGGAGATGCTCATGGCCTCCTCCTGGTCGTGGGTGACGAAAACGGTGGTGACGCCGGTCTCGCGCTGGATGCGGCGGATCTCCTCGCGGGTCTGCAGACGCAGGCGCGCGTCCAGGTTCGACAGCGGCTCGTCGAGCAGGAGCACGCGCGGCATCTTCACGAGCGCGCGGGCGATCGCGACGCGCTGCTGCTGGCCGCCGGACATCTCGCTCGGCTTGCGCTCGAGCAGCTGTTCGATCTGCACCAGCTTCGCCGCCTCGAGCACCTTCTCCTCCATGACCTCCCTGGAGAGCTTCGCCTCGCCGCGCAGGTTCTGCAGCGGGAAGAGGATGTTCTGCCGGACGGTCAGATGCGGATAGAGCGCGTAGTTCTGAAAGACGAGGCCCACGCCGCGCCGCTCGGGCGGGAGCTTGGTCACGTCGTCGTCCCCGAAGAAGATCTTTCCTTCGGTCGGCGTCTCCAGACCGCAGATGAGGTTGAGCGCGGTGCTTTTGCCGCAGCCGGAGGGGCCGAGCAGGCCGACGAGCTTGCCGTCGGGGATCTCGAAGGACATGTCGTTGACGGCGACGACCTCGCTCTTGTCCTTTTTGTTGCGGCTGGGGAATCGTTTCGTGAGGTGTTCCAATACGACTTTCATAGCATTTCCACCTGTTTTGTTTTTTCGTGCGCGAATAGGGTGCTCTTCTTCTGTTTTCAGTTTAACCATTGCGGGAGGGAATGTCAATCTTCCGCCCCGGTGACAGTTGGGCAAATGTTTCACAAACGAATAAAAGCCCGAAGGAGAGTTCCTTCGGGCTTTCAGCGTTATGGGCAGTTTGTTCAGACCAGCTCGATGACGGCCATCTCGGCGGCGTCGCCGCGGCGGGCGCCGATACGGGTGATGCGGGTGTAACCGCCGCTGCGCTCGGCATACTTGCCGGCGAGCTCGTCCTTGACCTTCTTCGCCACGTCTTCACGGGTGATGAAGCTGAGCATCTGACGGTAGGACGCAAGGTCGGCCGCCTTGCCGAGGGTGATCATCTTCTCGGCGAGAGGAGCGATCTCCTTGGCGCGGGTAACGGTGGTCTCCATCCGGCCTTTATCCAGAAAATCGGTGACCTGCTGACGGAGCATCGCCATGCGCTGATCGGTCGGCTTGCCGAGCTTTCTTGTTCCGGGCATAATAGCATTTCCTCCTTACTTACTGGTTGTCCTCGCTTGCCAGCGAGAGCCCCATCATGGTGAGCTTGTGCTCGACCTCTTCGAGGGACTTGCGGCCGAGGTTGCGGACCTTGATCATCTCGTCCTGAGTCTTGCTGATCAGATCCTCGACAGTATTGATGTTCGCGCGTTTGAGGCAGTTGAAGCTTCTCACGGAGAGATCCAGCTCTTCGATGGACATCTTGAGCATGGTATCGGGCTCGGTCTCGACGCGGTCGACAACGATGGAGTTCATGCCCGCGGTGTCGGACAGGTCGGTGAAAAGCGTGAAGTGGTCGCACAGGATCTTGGCGCCGAGCGAGACGGCGTCGCGCGCGGTTATGGTCTTGTCCGTCCAGACCTCGATGGTGAGCTTGTCAAAGTCGGTCTGATTGCCCACGCGGGTGTTCTCGACCGTGTAATTGACCTTCAGGACCGGGGTGTAGATGGAGTCGACCGGGATCGTGCCGATCGGCATCTGAGGATTCTTGTTCTTCTCGGCGGGAACGTAGCCGCGGCCGTGGTCGAGGACGAGCTCCATGTTCAGAGCGCCGTCGGGTCCGAGCGTGGCGATGGGCTGTTCCGGATTGAGGATCTCCACCTCGGCGTCCGCCTTGATGTCGCCGGCGGTGACGACGCCCTCGCCCGAGGCCTCGATATAGACGGTCTTGGGCTCGGCGCTGTGGAGACGGGCGATGATGCTCTTGACGTTCAGAACGATCTCGGTCACGTCTTCCTTCACGCCGGGGATGGTGGAAAACTCATGCTGCACGCCGGCGATCTTGATGCTGGTGCATGCGGTGCCGGGCAGCGAAGAGAGAAGAACTCTGCGAAGCGAGTTGCCAAGCGTTGTGCCATAGCCGCGCTCCAGAGGCTCCACGACGTACTTGCCGTAGGAGCTGTCGGTCGGAGTCTCGATGCACTCGATACGCGGCTTCTTGATTTCGATCATATAGTACAGTACCCTCCTTGTTTTGATTGCGCCCCTTGCGGGGGCCTGCGGTGATTGTTTTCGGCTGAGGGTGTTTGATTACTTGGAGTACAACTCGACGATGAGGTGTTCCTCGATGGGCAGATCGATGTCCTCCTTGGTGGGGACGGCGACGACCTTGCCTGCAAAATTGCTTGCATCGTACTCAAGCCACTTGGGGGCGGGGCGGAATGCGTTGGCCTCGATGTTGGCCTTGAGCTTCTCGATCCCGCGGCTGCTCTCCTTGAGGGCGATGACCATGCCCGGCTTCACCTGGTAGCTGGGGATGTTGACCTTGCGGCCGTTGACGGTGAAGTGGCCGTGGCTGACGAGCTGACGCGCCTCGGCGCGGCTCATCGCGAAGCCCAGACGGTAAACAACGTTGTCCAGACGGCTCTCGAGGATGGAGAGCAGGTTCTCACCGGTCTGGCCCTGACGGCGCTCGGCCATCTCAAAGTAGCTGCGGAACTGGCTCTCGAGCACGCCGTAGAAGCGCTTGGCCTTCTGCTTCTCACGAAGCTGCTGGCCGTACTCGGAGTTCTTGCTGCGGCCCTGGCCGTGCTGGCCGGGGGCGAAAGCGCGGTTGTTCATCGCGCACTTGTCGGTGTAGCAGCGGTCGCCCTTGAGGAAGAGCTTCTGACCTTCTCTGCGGCACTGACGGCAAACTGCATCGGTATATCTAGCCATTTTCAGTTACCTCCTTATTAGACGCGACGACGCTTCGGAGGACGGCAGCCGTTGTGCGGGATGGGGGTGACGTCCTTGATCATCGTGACTTCGAGACCGGCGGTCTGCAGCGCGCGGATGGCGGCCTCACGGCCCGATCCGGGACCTCTGACAAAGACCTCGACGGTCTTCAGACCATGCTCCATGGCTGCCTTCGCGGCAGTCTCGGCCGCGGTCTGCGCGGCGAAGGGGGTAGACTTCTTGCTGCCACGGAAACCGAGGCCGCCCGCAGACGCCCAGGAAATGGCGTTGCCCTGCGTGTCGGTGATGGTGACCATGGTGTTGTTGAAGGAAGAGCTGATATGGACCTGGCCCTTTTCAATGTTCTTGCGCTCGCGACGGCGCGTTCTGACGACTTTCTTCTTGGTGTTCGCTGCCATGATCTATATCCCTCCTTACTTCTTCTTATTCGCGATGGTGCGTTTCGGACCCTTGCGGGTACGAGCGTTGGTCTTGCTTCTCTGTCCGCGCACGGGCAGGCCGCGGCGATGACGCTGGCCGCGGTAGCAGCCGATCTCGGTGAGGCGCTTGATGTCCAGCGCGGTCTGGCGGCGCAGGTCGCCCTCAACGATAAAGTTGTGGTCGATGCACTCGCGCAGCTTGCTCTCTTCCTCGTCGGTGAGGTTCTTGACTCTGGTGTCGGGGTTGATCCCGGTCATCTCCAGGATCTTCTTCGCGCTGGTTCTGCCGATACCGTAGACGTAAGTGAGACCGATCTCGATTCTCTTGTCCTTGGGCAGGTCAACGCCGGCTATACGTGCCATATTGTTCTATCATCCTTTCGAATAATGGATTGCGCATTTTCTTCGAAGCCGGAAACTTGTTCCCGCCGGAGGGAGTCTCCGGCCAATGCGCTGTTTTGTATAAGGACAGGTTCGTTTTCAAACCATGTCTTGCGATGTTGGTTCCGCGGGGCGGCGGCCCCGCTTTTTTTCGGTTTCCCGCGATCAGCCCTGACGCTGCTTGTGCTTCGGGTTCTCGCAGATGACCATGACGCGGCCCTTGCGCTTGATGATCTTGCACTTCTCGCACATGGGCTTGACGGAAGGTCTGACTTTCATTGTATTACCTCCTACTTGCTTCTCCAAGTGATCCTGCCCCGGGTCACGTCGTACGGAGACATCTGCACCGTGACCTTGTCGCCGGGAAGGATCCTGATAAAGTTCATCCGGAGCTTGCCGGATATGTGCGCCAGAATAATGTGGCCGCCTCCGATATCCACCTTGAACATGGTGTTGGGAAGAGATTCCACTACCGTGCCTTCCAGTTCGATCACATCGTCTTTGTTTGCCAAATCAAATTCCTCCTTCGCTCAGATGTCGTCCGACATGGTGAGTATCTCGGGCTCACCGTCGGTGATCAGGATCGTGTTCTCATAATGCGCCGCCAGCGAGTGGTCCGCGGTGACGACGGTCCAGCCGTCGTCCAGGATGCGGATCCGCCAGTCTCCCGCGCAGACCATCGGCTCGACGCAGATGGTCATGCCCTTGACGAGGCGCGGATTGGGGCGGTGCCCCTCGGGGCGGTAGTTCGGGACCTCGGGCGCTTCGTGCATGCCGCGGCCGATGCCGTGGCCCACGAAGTCGCGCACCACGGAAAAGCCGTGGCTCTCCACATAGTCCTGCACCGCTTCGCCGATGTCGTGGACGCGGTAGCCCACCTTCGCAAAGCGGATGCCCTCGAAGAAAGCCTGTCTCGTGACCTCGATGAGCTTTCTCGCTTCCTCGCTGACCTCGCCGACGGGATAGGTGCCGGCGCAGTCGCCGACAAAGCCGCGGTAGGTCGCGCAGAGGTCGATGGAGACGATGTCTCCGTTTCGAACGATCCTCTTTCCGGGGATGCCGTGGATGACCTCGTCGTTGACGGACACGCAGGTCGCAGCCGGGAAACCCTCGTAGCCGAGGCAGCTGGGCTTGCCGCCGTTTTTGACGATATATTCATGCACGGCCCGGTCGATCTGTCTGGTCGTCAGTCCGTCTCGGACGGCCTGGCGGCCCATGGACCGTGCGCCGGCCGTTATCTGCGCGGCCCGGCGCATGATCTCGATCTCATGGGGGGATTTGATGGTGATGCTCTCCGCCATTTCAGATCCCCAGAGCGCTGCGGATCACCGCAGTCGTCTCTTCGATGCTGGGCTGATTCTCTACGCACACGAGCTTGCCGCGGGCCTGGTAAAAGGCCTTGAGCGGCTCGGTCTCCCGGTGGTAGGTCTCGAGGCGGGCTTTCACGGTCTCGGGAGCGTCGTCCTTGCGGATCGTCAGCTCGCCGCCGCAGAAGTCGCACACGCCGGCCTGCTTCGGGGGATGGTAGACGACGTGGAAGGTCTGGCTGCAGTTCCTGCAGGTCCTGCGGCCGGACATGCGCTCGACGATCGTCTCGTCCGCGATCTCGATGGAGAGCGCGGCGTCGATCTCGATGCCCATGGCCTCCATGGCCTCGGCCTGGGGGATCGTGCGGGGCACACCGTCGAGGATGTAGCCCTGCGCGCAGTCGTCCTTCGCCAGGCGCTCGGAGACGATGCCCATGATGGTCTCGTCGTCCACGAGCTTGCCCGCGTCGATCAGCGCTTTGGCTTTGAGCCCTACGGCCGTGCCCTCGCGGATCGCGGCGCGCAGGATGTTGCCGGTGGAAATGGTGGGGATACCGAGCTCGCGGCTGAGTATCTCTGCCTGAGTGCCTTTACCGGCGCCGGGGGCGCCGAGAAGAATAAGCCTCATAGCACGCTCCTCCTCAAATCAGGAAAGGAAGCCCTTGTAGTTGCGCATGAGCATCTGCGCCTCGATGGCGCGGACGGTCTCAAGGGCAACGCCGACAACGATGATGATGGACGTGCCGCCGAGCGAGAGCCCGGTCAGCGCGGCCGCGTTGCTGAAGTGAGAGACCAGGATGGGCGTCACGGCGATGATGCCGAGGTAGATCGCGCCGAAGAGCGTGATCTTGTTGAGCACACGCTGGATGAACTCACTGGTCGGCTTGCCCGGACGGAAGCCGGGGATATAGCCGCCGTTCTTCTTCAGGTTGTTCGCCACCTCGATCGGGTTGAACTGGATCGTGGAGTAGAAGTACGCGAAGAAGATGATCAGCAGGAGGTAGATGATCGCGTAGGGGATGGTGTTCGTCTTGGCCCAGGCGCTCTGGCTGTGGCCGGTGAAGGCCGCGATGGTCGCCGGGATGGACGAGATGGAGGATGCGAAGATGATGGGCATGACGCCGGACATGTTCACCTTCATCGGAAGGTGCGTGGACTGGCCGCCGTACATCTTGCGTCCCACGACCCTCTTGGCATACTGGACGGGGATCCTGCGCTCGGCGTCGTTGACGAAGACGATGAGCACGATCAGCGCCAGCGCGCCGAGGAACACAAGCAGCGCCGCCCACCAGGACAGCGAGCCGTTCGCCACGTTCTGGATCGTGGTGATGACGCTGTTGGGGAAGCGGGAGATGATGCTTGCGAAGAGGATGATGGAAATGCCGTTGCCGACGCCGAACTCGGTGATCTGCTCACCCAGCCACATGATCAGGGCAGAGCCCGAAGTGAAGGTCAGGATGATGATGATCGCGGCCCAGACGCTGCTGGAGGCGTCCGCGACGATGATGCCGTTGTTCTTCATCAGCATGTAGTAGCCGAAGCCCTGCAGCAGGCCGATGGCCACCGTGGAATAACGGGTGATGGAGGCGATCTTCTTTCTGCCTTCCTCGCCCTCTTCCTTGCTCATGCGCTCCAGCGCGGGGATCGCGATGCACAGGAGCTGGATGATGATGGACGCGTTGATATAGGGCTGGATGGACAGCGCGAAGATCGTCGCGTTCGAGAAGGAACCGCCGGACATGGCGTCGAGCAGGCCCAGCGCCGTGTTCTTCAGGTACGAAAAGTACTGCTGCAGGAGCGCGGTGTTGACAAAGGGCACCGGGATCGCGTTGCCGATACGATACAGCAGAACGATCAGAAGAGTGAAGAGGATCTTTTTGCGGATCTCTTCGATCCTCCAGGCGTTGCGTAAAGTCTGAAGCACTTAGATCACCTCTGCCTTTCCGCCGGCCGCCTCTATCTTCTGTTTCGCGGTTTCGGAGAAAGCAGCAGCCTTGACAGTCACTTTCTTGGTGAGTTCGCCGTTGCCGAGGAACTTCACGCCATACTTGCACTTGGAAAGGATGCCCGCGTCAAGCAGAGCCTGCGCGTCGACGACGGAGCCGTCGTCAAATTTGTTGAGGACATCGACGTTCAGCGCATCCAGCGGCTTGGCGAAGATGTTGTTGAAGCCGCGCTTGGGGATGCGGCGGGCCAGAGGCATCTGGCCGCCTTCGAAGCCGATACGGGTGCCGCCGCCGCTGCGGGCCTTCTGACCCTTGTGACCGCGTCCGGCAGTCTTGCCGTTGCCGGTCGCATGGCCTCTGCCCTTGCGCTTGTCGACATGGGTGGAGCCGGCAGCCGGAGAAAGATCGTTGATATACATTCTCTTTGCCCTCCTT
>JBGUZD010000116.1:0-5733 GCA_045222695.1 Candidatus Limivicinus sp. | reverse complement strand
CCGTGATCGGCAGCGAAAAGGTCATCACGCTCAAGGTGCAGGAGATGATGCCAACGGGAGCTCTCAACATACGCGCGGCTCTCCCGTCCCCGAGCGGACGCATCAACGTTTCCTGTATTCTTTCAAAGAACAACACGATACCCAGCATCGCCGTAAAAGAAAGCTGAAGGCTGATATTCACCGCGGCGAACGGGTTGATGAGCAGCAACATCGCCAGCGCGGCAGACAATGATGTGATCGGATCATTTTCCCTGTTGAAAAGTGGGGCGAGCAGAAGCATCGTCTGCATAAAAGCCGCTCGCACCGCGGACGGCGTCATGCCGCTGACCGCAACGAAAGCCCAGGCAAGAAGGATGCAGACTAGTGCGCTCCGTTTTCCTTTTCCGAAAAGAAAACGCAAGAATGCGATCAGAAAGCTCACGTGCATACCGGAAACAGCGGCAACATGCATCAGACCGGCTCTGCTCAATAAAACATACAGCGCGTCGTCGTCATAAAGATCACTCTTCTCACCGATGATGAGAGCTTTGATAAAAGGCGCTGCGGTCTGGTCAAAAACCTCATCCATGCGCTTCGCAATCATTTCGGCAACTGTGGAACTGAGCGACGCAAAGCTGATACTGCGGCCTTTTCTTATGATCTCATGATTTACGGTTCCTGTCAGATAAATGTCTTTGGCGTTATATCTATTCGTATGAACACCGTAGCGGATATCCGCGGCAGAAAGCTTTATCTCAGTCTCGATCCTGTCACCGCCATTAAGCAAATCCAACTCATCGCCGGAAGCAAAAAGCCTGCATTTGAGGTCCGGATATCCCTCGATTATAAGTCTTGCATCCACGCTCGTATATCCTTCATGTTTCTGCGGAGATTCAAGAAGAGAAAACGAACAAACACGTTCATGTCCTGCAAGATCATGTGCCTTTGATACGGTCAGATCATAGTGCAGCGCAAAAACTGCAAAGCCGATGGCCGCAGCGAAAAATGAGATCACTATACCCTTAAGGCTTTTCAGACGCACGCCGAGCACGGCCGCTCCCGCAAGCGCGCAAACAAGCGCCGCATAGAGGGCCGTGTCACGTGAAAAGATGTAGTTTGAAGCAAAGATCGCCGCAGAAAAGGAAAACGCCGCGATCGCAAGCTTACGCATATCTCAAAAGCCTCACTGTTATCTTAAGGATCCGCACGTGAAAACTCATGCGGATCCTTAATTATCTATATGATCAGATGATCTTTTCGGCGAATTTTTTGCCGCCAATGAGATGGAAATGCAGATGCATCACACTCTGACCGCCGTTCACGCCGCAGTTATTGACTACGCGGAAGCCATCCTCAAGGCCCTCTGCCTTGGCGATCTTAGCGATAGCCTCAAAACATTTTGCGACATACACGGCATTTTCGCCGTCGATATCCAGCGCGCAGGCGATATGCTTCTTCGGCACGACGAGGATATGGACGGGAGCCTGGGGATTGATGTCGCGGAAAGCAAAAACATAATCGTCCTCATAGACCTTATTGCTGGGGATCTCCCCGGCAAGGATTGCGCAGAAAATACAATCGTTCAGCATCATGAAATCCTCCTGTCAGATTTTTTCGGAAAGGTATTTTTCAACAGCGCAAAGCGCATCATCAAGCTTGGAAAGATCCGTGCCGCCGCCCATGGCGGAATCGGGCTTGCCGCCTCCACGGCCGGAAATGATCGGAGCGACAGCCTTGATGATATCCCCGGCGCGAACACAGTCGCATACGGCGTCTTTACCGCAGACGCACTGCAGCGTGATCTTATCACCGTTGACGGAAGCGATCATCGCCACGACCGAACTGTCCTTGTCGCGCAGCACGTCACCGAGCTGGCGAAGGGCATTGGCGTCCATATCCCTGACTTTCGCAGTTACCACATGCAGATTACCGATTTTCTTGGCGTTTGCAAGCATGCTGTCCGCATCTCCGGCGGATTCCTTTGCCTTGAACTGCTCGATCGTACGTCTGGCCTCTCGAAGCTCCTCTGTCTGCTGCCTGACCTTTTCAGCCAGCATATCGGGACGGGACTTGAACATGGCGGCGACGTTCTCAAGGTTATCGATGCTCTCACGCAGCAGATCGAGCGTCTTTTTGCCGGTATAAGCCTCGATCCTTCGCACGCCGGAGGCAACGGAGCCTTCGGAAACGATACGAAATGCGCCGACTTTTGCGGTGTTCGACAGATGTGTGCCGCCGCAGAGCTCGCGGCTCACATCGCCCATGCTCACAACGCGGACGCTGCTGCCGTATTTTTCACCGAAGAGAGCGGTGGCTCCGCTCTTTTTGGCCTCCTCCACACTCATTTCGACCGTTGTGACATCAAGCCCGGCAAGCACGGACTCATTGACCGCGTCCTCAACGGCACGCAGTTCTTCGGGTGTAATAGCCGTATAATGCGTGAAGTCGAAGCGAAGGACATCCGGCTCGACAAGAGAACCGGCCTGATGCACATGCTCGCCGAGGACTTTGCGCAGCGCGCTGTGCAGCAGGTGCGTCGCGCTGTGCGCACGGCTGATCGCGGCGCGCCGCTCTGCGCAGACGCTTACCTTGACACTGTCGCCGACCTTGAGCGTACCGTTTTCAAGGACGCCGTAATGCATATACTTTCCGCCCTTGTTTTTCTGGACGTCGTTGACCTTGAAGCTGCATGCGCCGGAGATCGTGCCGTGGTCGCCCACCTGGCCGCCCATTTCCGCGTACATGACAGTCCTGTCAAGCACGACGATCGCATCGCTCCCCTCCGAGATCTCATCACACAGCCCGCCGTCGGAGACAAGCGCCAGGACCTTTGCCTCGCATTCTAAAGAATCATACCCGACAAAGAGTGTATCCGGCACAGACTTGCCGAACTCGACGCCGGCCCAGCCGAGATCACCAAGGGCTTTGCGCGCTTCTCTTGCACGGACGCGCTGCTGCTGCATCAGTTCTTTGAATGCTTCGACGTCGACGCTCATGCCCTCGTCAGAGCACATCTCAATGGTCAAATCGATCGGGAATCCATAGGTGTCGTAGAGCTTGAAGGCATCGGCGCCGGAGAAGGTGCTCTCCCCTTTTGCCTTATGCTCGGCAAGCAGATCCGAAAAGATCTTCATGCCAGCGTCGATCGTCTTATCAAAGCTCTCCTCTTCGGTGCGGATCACGCGCGTGATATACTCCTGCTTCTCACGAAGCTCGGGATACTCGCACTCGTTCTCGTGAACGACGGTATCGACCACTTTATAGAGGAAGGCATCGTTCACGCCGAGCAGCTTCCCGTGGCGCGCGGCGCGGCGCAGCAAACGGCGCAGCACATAGCCGCGGCCCTCGTTGGAGGGAAGCACGCCGTCGCTGATAAGGAAGGTCGCAGAACGGATATGGTCCGTGATCACGCGCAGCGAAACGTCCATCTTCTCGCTTTTTCCGTAGTAGGCTCCCGTAAGCTCGCTCACCTTTTTGGTGATGTTCATAACGGTGTCTACCTCAAAGAGAGAATTCACGCCCTGACACACGACGGCAAGGCGCTCGAGGCCCATGCCCGTGTCGATATTCTTCTGTTTGAGCTCGGTATAGTTGTTATGCCCGTCGTTGTCAAACTGTGAAAAGACGTTGTTCCAGACCTCCATATAGCGGTCGCAGTCGCATCCGACCGTGCAGCCCGGCTTGCCGCAGCCGTATTGCTCGCCGCGGTCGTAGTAGATCTCCGAGCAGGGGCCGCAGGGACCGGAACCATGCTCCCAGAAGTTATCCTCTTTTCCGAAGCGGAAGATCCGCTCGGCCGGGATGCCGATGTCCTCGTGCCAGATGTTCCATGCCTCGTCGTCGTCGACATAGACGGAAGGATAAAGGCGATCGGGATCAAGGCCGACCCACTCGGGCGAGGTCAGGAATTCCCAGCTCCAGGCGATAGCTTCTTTCTTGAAGTAATCGCCGAAGGAGAAGTTGCCGAGCATTTCGAAATAGGTGCCGTGACGCGCAGTATGGCCGACGTTGTCGATATCGCCGGTACGGATGCATTTCTGGCAGGTGCAGACGCGGCGGCGCGGCGGCTCCTCTTCTCCTTTGAACCAGGGCTTCATCGGCGTCATGCCGGCGTTGATCAGCAGAACGGATTTGTCGTTCTGCGGGATCAGCGAGAAGCTCGGCAGACGCAGATGTCCTTTCGTCTCAAAGAAACTCAGGAACATTTCTCTCAGTTGATTCAAACCGTACTTTTCCATAATGGGACCTCCGATAAAAAAAGATACCTCCGCCCCTGATTGCAGGGGCGAAGGTTGATTCGCTGTACCACCCTGATTTGCCGCAATGCGGCCTCGTGGACGCCCGTAACGCAGGTCTGCGGTCCCTGTTCGGGACAGGCTCGGAAGTGGCTGCCGGGTTTGGACACGGGATCTCGCACCGACCGATCCCTCTCTGTGCAGTCCTGCGTCGGCTCGTTTCGTCAACGCCTATCAATGGCATGATTGTATCACAACACGCCCAATTGTCAAGAAAAAAGCGGTTCCACGCGTGTTTTTCTCACAATGGAAAGAGGCTCGGCATATCGCGGAAGCTTCATCCTGACAGTCATAACTGCGCGAGGTGCGCATTCTATCGCGTTACCCTCGCCGTCAAACATTTCCTCCGCAGTAAATGCGATCGGAAAGCCTTCTCTCGACAGCAACTCAAGCTCATCACCGCGCCCGAACTTGTTGCGCTGAGTCAAAACGGCGTTGCCTTCTTCATCACAACTCTCCACAATGGCCGCGACCTCATATGTAGAGGTGTAGCTTGAAGCCGCGACATGCTGACCGGGATAGCCGTAGAAGAACCCCGTGGAATAGGGACGGTGTCTCACTTTTTCGGTTTCTTCGATCCAGACGCGATCCGGCTGCTCTCCGCGCAGCGCCGCGTCGATCGCATGCCGATAGGCATTGGTGATGACGCCGGCATAGTATGCGGATTTCGTTCTCCCCTCGATTTTGAAGCTCGATACGCCTGCGTCGATCAGCTCGGGCAGATGCTCGATCATGCACAGATCGCGTGAATTGAAGATATAGGTCCCGCCGTCCTCGCTGATCTCATAGTACTCTCCGGGACGCTTTTCCTCTACAAGATGATACTTCCAGCGGCAGGGCTGCGCGCATTGGCCGCGGTTGGCGTCCCGCCCCGTTAGATAATTGGAAAGCAGACATCTTCCGGAAAAGGAAACGCACATCGCGCCATGCACAAAGGCCTCGATCTTCAAATCCTTCGGGGTCTCCGCGCGTATTCTGCGGATATCCTCAAGCGGAGTTTCACGCGCAAGAACGACCGTATCAGCCCCCATGTCGTAGAGGACGTTTGCCGTGGCGCTGTTGATAACGCCCAGCTGGGTGCTGACATGACGCCCAAGACGCGGCGCGTAACGCCCGGCCAGGCGCATCACGCCCAGATCTGCAATGATCAGCGCGTCGACGCCGATCTCCTGCAGGAACATCAGATAATCCGGAAGGCGTTTCAACTCGTCCTCGCGCGGGAGCGTGTTGCAGGTCACATAGACCTTGGCTTTCTTTTCGTGGGCTTCTTTTACTGCCGTTTTCAGGGCCTCATCATCAAAGCTTACCGTTGAGGACCTCATGCCGAATTCTTTGCCGGCCAGATATACGGCGTCGGCGCCGAAATGCAGCGCCATCCGCAGGCGTTCAAGATCCCCCGCCGGGGACAGAAGCTCAACCCTCTCCGCCATAGTCTTGCGTGGCCACAAAGGCATTGAAT
>JBGUZD010000115.1:0-28438 GCA_045222695.1 Candidatus Limivicinus sp. | reverse complement strand
GCGAGACGCAGCCGGACGACAGCCCTCCGATCTACTATTACCGGCTGATCCTCGTCCACGGAGAAAAGGAGTTTGCCAACCTGATCTTCAACAAGGAGAAGGAGGCCGACGACGCCCTCGCCCGCTTGAGCGAGCGCGCCCCCGATATGGCCGTCGGCTACGTCCCGCCGCCCGGCGGGAAAAAGCCGAGCTTTCGCTGAAAGAAAGAATTGCCGTCCGAAAGGACGGCAATTCTTATTTTTTCAGTTTTTCGGCCAGCTCCTCGCTCGCCTCCGCCGTCAGCGTGATATAGTCTGTGTAGATCACCGCTCCGGGCATCGCCCCGGAGGGCTTCTTCACATGACGGACCTGCGTGCAGTCCACGGGTATCTTTCCGGCCTCCCGTCCCTGCGAATAATACGCGGCCAGCGAGGCCGCTTCCTCCAGCGTCCTCTGCGGCGGCTCAAGACCGTCGGTGGGCAGGATCACATGGCTGCCGTGGATGCGCTGGGTGTGGAGCCACAGATCCGTTCTCCGAGCGGTCCTGAAGCTCAGCTCGTCGTTTTGGATATTGCTGCGCCCGACCAGGATCTCAAAGCCGTCCGAGGAGAGAAAGCGCAGCGGCGCCTGCGGCTTTGAGCGCACGGCCTTCGCACTGCGCTGTTTTTTCAGGAAGCCGGCTTCGGCAAGCTCCCGCCGGATATCGGCGAGGTCGCGCTCCGTCTCGGCGCGCTCGATCTCGTCAAGGACGGTTTCGAGATACTCGCTCTGTTTTTCACCCTCGGCGATCAGCACGGTCAGATGTTCCCTTGCCGCCTTTTTCCGCGTAAATTCCTTGTAGAGAGCCGCTGCGTTCTGCTGCGGCGTTTTGAGCGGATCGAGCCCGATGCGGATCTCCGGGCAGCCTTCCTCGAAATAGTCCTCGCAGACAAGCTCCCCCTGGCCCTTTTTCATGCGGTAAATGTTCGCTGTGATCAGTTCGGCGCGGCGGCGGATCTCCTCTCGGCCCGCCGTTTCGGCAAGCTCTCTGCGCTGAACGGCGAGCTTGCGTTCCAGCTTCTCGTAAGCTCCCCTTACGCTGCGCAGCAGCTCGCGCGAGCGCCGCTTGCGGCTCTCCTCGCGGTCTCGGCGCGCATAAAAGGCGTCCAGCAAAGTGGAGAAGTCATCGAAGCGTTCCGTCTGCGAAGCGGCTCCGTACTGGTTGATCGCCATGAAGCTGTAATCCTGCGCCGCGCCGTCGATGCTGACGAGCGTGGGGACGAGATCGCCCGCAGCGACGGTCTCGCGCAGGGCGAGCGCGTTTTCCAAAAAAAGATCGGTATCGCCGCGGCTGCGGTAGGCAAGCTCCCGGCAGATCAGCGGCGAGAGACCGGAAAAACGGCCCAGGAGCTCACGCTCGGGCTCTCCGCCGGAAAAGCTCTTCAGTTCCGCGGCGAGCTCCGCTTCACCGCAGCCGAAGAAGGGCGTCTTCTGCTGTTTGGGCGGCAGGCGGTAGATCATGCCCGGAAGCATGCCGCGGCCTTCCCCGCCGTAATCCATGCGCCGCAGGCAGTCGATGATGCGTCCGTCCGCGCCGATGAGAACGATGTTCGCGCTGCGGCCGATCAGTTCAACGGCCAGGGTCTTTTCGCTTTCGTCGCCCATCTCGTCTCTGGCCGCGAGACGGATGAGCAGCATGCGCTCGAGATCCGGCTGCTCGATCGAGCGGATCCTCGCGCCGGTGAGATGCTTGCGCAGAAGCATGCAGAACATCGGCGGCTCGGGCGGGTTTTCAAAGCTCTGTGCGGTAAAATGCACGCGCGCGCCGGAGACGGAGGCGCTCAGCATCAGTTTGCGGTTTCCCTCGTTTGTGCGCAGCGTGAGCAGCAGCACTTCCTTTTCCGGCTGCTGAACGCGGTCGATCTTTGCGCCGACGGCGCTTTTCTGCAGCTCACGCGTCAGACCGCGGAGCAATACGGCGTCAAGAGGCATTCCTCAGCTCTCTCTTTCTGCGGAGCTGTCCTGCAGCAACGAAAACAGCTCGTTGAGCCGTTCCGTCCGTCCCTGCAGATACAGCCAGCCGAAAAGCGCTTCGAGTCCCGTCGCGGCATGGTACTGCCCGACGTTTGCCGCATGCGGGATCGAATGGACATGCGTGTTGCGTCCGCGGCGGTAGATCGCGCTCTCTTCCTCGTCCAGATGGGAAAGGATACGCGCCGCAGCCTCGGCCTGGGCCGGGGCGTTCACGCGGGCGGTCGTGCGCCTGTGCAGCTCCTGCGCGGCGGTATGGCCCTCCTCGCAGAGGGCGGCGCGCGTCATCAGCTCATAAACGGCGTCTCCGATATGGGCGAGGCCCAGCATACTGACGGCGTTGACGGCGGCGGGGCTCATGTTCGGTTTGAAATAATCCATACGGTCACTCTCTTGCAAGGGAAAAAGGGCGTGTAGACGACGCTCTTTTTCTTAATAATCCTCGTTGTCCTCGTTCATCTCGGCGGCGAGCGCCAGGTCGCTGTCGGAGGCGATGCCCAACTGCGCCTGGATCTCGATCCAGCCGTTTCGGTCGACCAGCACGCTGCGGGGCTTCGCGCCCTCATAGGGGCCGACGATGCCGAGCTCTTCCATCTGGTCGACGATGCGCGCGGCGCGCGAATAGCCCAGCTTGACGCGCCTCTGCAGCATGGAGACGGAGCACTGTCCGGTCTCGAGAATGGCTTCGACCGCCTGCGGCAGCATCTCGTCGTAGTCGCCGGCGGCGCCGCTGTCTTCCTCGCGGCCCTTGTCCTTGGAGCTGTCCTTGCTCTGCTCGGCGCGCGACATATACTCGCCGATCTCCTGGTTGTTCTCGGGCTTGGCCGCGGGATTGTTCTCCTTGATGAACTCGATCACGCGCTCGCGCTCTTCATCCGAGACGAAAGCGCCCTGGATGCGTGTGGGCTTGCCCGCGCCGAGCGGCGAATAGAGCATGTCGCCCATGCCGACGAGCTTTTCCGCACCGCTCTGGTCCATGATGATGCGGCTCTCCATCGCGGAGGAGACCGCGAATGCGATGCGCGAGGGGATGTTGGCCTTCATAAGACCGGTGATGACGTCCGCCGAGGGGCGCTGCGTGGCCACGATGAGGTGCATGCCCGCGGCGCGGCCCATCTGGGCGACGCGGCAGATGCTCTCCTCGACCTCCTTGGCGGCGATCATCATCAGGTCGGCCAGCTCGTCGATCACGACGACGACCTGCGCGAGCTTGTCCTCGCCCGTGATCTCGCAGTGACGGTTATAGCCGTCGATATCGCGCACGCCCGATTCCGAGAACAGGCGGTAACGCTTGAGCATCTCCACGACGGCCCACTGCAGCGCGCCGGCGGCCTTTTTCGGCTCGGTCACGACGGGCGTGAGCATGTGCGGGATGCCGCTGTAAATTCCAAGCTCGACCATCTTCGGGTCGATCATGATGAACTTGACCTCGTCGGGCCTAGCCTTGTAAAGAAGGCTGAGGATCAGCGAGTTCATGCATACCGACTTGCCCGAGCCGGTCGTGCCGGCGATGAGCATGTGCGGGAGCTTGGTGATATTGCCGACGATGCAGTCGCCGCCGATGTCCTTGCCGACGGCAAAGGACAGCTTCGACTTGGCCGTCTGGAAGCGCTGCGACTCGAGGATCGTGCGCAGATAGACCGTGCTGACGATCTTGTTCGGCACCTCGATGCCGACGGTGGAGATCTTCTCCGGGATCGGCGCGATGCGCACGTTGATCACGCCGAGAGCCAGCGCCAGATCGCCCGCCAGATTCGTCACGCGCGAGAGCTTGACGCCCTGCTCGAGCTCGAAATCGTAGCGCGTGACCGTGGGACCACGGATCACGCCCACAACGGAGGCGTTGATGCCGAAGCTGCGGATGGCGTTTTCAAGCCGCTCGCGGTTGAGCGCGATCTCGTCCCGCGCGTCGGAGCTGCCGGCGAGACCGGCGTTGATGAGCTCCAGCGGCGGGAAGACGTACTCGTCCGCCGCGTCGGCGTCGGGCACGATCGTCTGCGCGGCGTTTTCCTTTTCCTTTTCATTAACGGGCTCGGCGCGTTTGGGCTTTTCTTTTTTCGGAGGATCGGAGATCTCGGCGGCGACGGGGACGCTCGGGCTGACCTTGACGGTCGTCGGCGCCTTGCCGTCCGAGCGATACTCCGTCCAGTTGTCGCCGATATCGCGGCCGACAAGCGCGGGCTTGTCCTCCGCGGCAGCGTCGTCGTCCGTTTTAAGATCCGCCGCGGTCTTGCGGTGAACCTTGGCGCGGGTGGTCCTGGAAGCGAAGCTCTGATCGGGCAGATCGTCAAGCTGGCCCACCGTAAGGGGCTCGCCCTCCTCGCCGATCGGGATATCCTTGCCCGAATATGTACGGAGCTTCGGCGCGGCGGCCGTCGCGACCTTCGGATCGGCAACGCGCTGCGGGCGCATGACGCGCCTTTCCTCCGGCGCCTTTTCCGGCACGGGGATCTCGTCCTCGGCATAATCCGCCGGATCGTACGGCACGCTCGCGCGCTCCTTCACACGGCGGAAGGACGCGGCGATGTCGTAATCGATCGCCTTGATCGCGAAGATGATGAACAGGATGATGAACAGCGCAAAGGTGATCGCGTTGGGGAAGCCGATCTTTCTGAACAGGACGCTGATCACGCCGAACACGCCGCCGTTGACCTTGTCGATCCCCTGCCGGTAAAGCTGTCCGAGATAATCCGCGGTCCCGGAATAGTTCGTGGGAGAATTTCCGTAAGCCATGCTGGCGATATTGGAGAACATGACGGGAAGAAGCAGCGCGGAAACGAGCCGGAAGGTCACCGGTCTTCCGTGGTGGAAAATAAGGATCCAGGCTGCGATCAGCAGGGCGGGAACGAGGATATAGCAGCTCACGCCGAAAAGGCCCTTGACGACTCTGGCGAATTGGCCGATGAAGGTCTCGTCCTCGGTAAAGAAGCCCGCGATGACCACGATGGCGAGAAGCAGACAGACGATCCCGCCGACCTCGCGGCGCATCGGCGGAGCCGGCTTCGCATTTTCGGCGGCCGGAGCGCGCGACGACTTTTTGCCGCCCTTGGGGGCGGCCGTCTTCTTTTTCGCGCCTTTGGTGCTGTTAGCCATTGCAAATTCCTTTCATATGTCGAATACGGATCCTGTTTTTAGAAGATCACGGTGAGGATGATGCTCAGTACGCCGACGACCCAGCAGTAATACGCAAAGCCGCCGAATTTGCCTTTGTCGGCGATTCTCTTGAGAAGGCTGATCGAAGCGATGCCCGTGAGGATCGCAACGACCGTGCCGACCAGGTAGGCCGGCAGGCAGGACCAGTCGACGCCGTTTTTGATCGCCTTGGAAAAGGCGAGGATGTTCGCGCCCAGCACGGCCGGGAGCGAGAGCAGGAAGGAGAACTTCACCGCAAAGTCGCGCCTCAGGCCGGTGGCAAGGCCCGCGGTGATCGTGCAGCCGGAGCGGGAAAGGCCCGGGATCGTGGCCACGGCCTGGCACAGGCCGATGATCACGGCGTCGAGCAGGCCCATGTTCTTTTCCGTTTTCTTTCCCTGCAGCATCTTGTCCGCTATGTAGAGGATGCAGCCCGTGAGGATCAGCATCACGCCGATGAACACGCTTTTATAGTATAAGCCCTCGAGCATGTCGTTTATCGGCAGAATGAGGAACAGCGGCAGCGTGCCGACGACGATCATCAGAAACAGCCGGGCGGCGGGATAGCGCTCCCTGCGCTCTCCCCCGAGCGGGCCGATGTTGATAAAGCCGAGCACCTCGTAGAACATCTGCACAATATCCTGCCAGTAGACGACGCATACCGAGAACAGCGTGCCGAGGTGGAGCAGCACGTCGAAGAACAGATGCCCGTCCTCCGTCGTGGTCATCTTAAAAAGGTTGTTGAGGATGGAAAGGTGGCCCGACGAGGAAATGGGCAGAAACTCGGCGATGCCCTGAACAAGACCGAGTATGATCGCGTTGAGAACAGTCATCCTATGACCCCCATGATCTATTTAACTTTATTATTTTATCACAGTTTTCAACATAAAACAAGGCCTTTGAGGAATATTACGTAAACCTTTTCTTTGAAATGCCTCATCCCTGCCCTTTTATCTCTCCATGCAGATAGTCCAGCGCGTCCGAGAGCGTCCCCAGCGAGTCGATCAGGCCTTTTTCGACCGCTTCCTCGCCGTAGATCACGCTGCCGACGTCGTTGGCCAGCTCGTCCGTGTTCGTCATCAGGCGCAGGTATTCCTCGCGCGTACAATGCGAATGGGCCGTGACGAAGCGGACGATCCGTTCCTGGATGCGGGCAAAATAGTTGTAAGTCTGCGGCACCCCGATCACGACGCCGTTGAGCCTCACGGGATGGATCGTCATGGCCGCCGAAGGAGCGATGAAGCTGCGCCGCGCCGCCGCGGCCAGCGGGACGCCGATCGAGTGTCCCCCGCCGAGCACGAGCGAGCAGCTGGGCTTCTTCATGCCGGCGATCAGCTCCGCGATCGCAAGCCCCGCCTCCACGTCGCCGCCCATCGTGTTGAGCAGGATCAGCAGGCCGCCGATCTCCTCGCTCTCCTCGATGGCGGCGAGCATCGGCAGGACGTGCTCGTATTTCGTCGTTTTCGCGTCCTCGCCCAGCAGCTGATGGCCCTCTATCTGGCCGATGATCGTCAGACAGTGGATGCCGCCCGCGCGCTTTGCTCCGAATTCAACGATCTGCTTGGTTTCATCCATGAACATCCCCTCCATCGGATAGGATGTCCGCCGCGGGCAAAAAATAAAACGGTCCGAGCGTTCGGACCGTTTTATTATCGGAATATAAGCACTTTACGCCTTCTCGAACCAGCGGATGACCTGGCGCGGGCAGATATCGGCGCAGTGGCCGCAGGCGACGCACTTTTCGCTGTCCACGACCGCGAGGTTGTCGACGACCTTGATCGCGTCCGCCGGGCACTCGCGCTGGCACTTCATGCAGCCGATGCAGCCGTAGTCGCACATCTTCATGACCTTGGCGCCCTTGTCCTTGTTCGAGCAGCCGGGAGCCACGCGCTGGGATGCGGGCAGGAGCTTGATGATGCTCTTCGGGCAGGCCTCGGCGCAGGCGCCGCAGCCGACGCACTTTGAACGATCGACCTGCGCGATGCCCTCGACGATGTGGATCGCGTCGAATTTACAGGCTCTCGTGCAGTTGCCAAGACCGATGCACGCAAAAGTGCAGGTCTTGTTGCTCTTGCCGCCGAAAAGCATGGCGGCGCGGCAGTCCTGCGGGCCGGTGTAGTTGAAGCGCATTTCGGCGTGTCCCTCGCAGCCGGAGCAGGGCACGAAAGCGATATTGCGCTCGTCCGCGCCGGCGGAGACGCCCATGATCTCGGCGACCCTGGCGGCCGTTTCCGCGCCGCCGGCGACGCACTTGTTGGTCGGAGCCTTGCCCGCGGCGACCGCCGCGGCGTAGCCGTCGCAGCCCGGGAAGCCGCAGCCGCCGCAGTTGGCGCCCGCGAGGCACTGGCGGACGGCAGCCTGCTTGGGATCGACCTCGACATGGAAGGCCTTCGAGGCGACGGCGAGCAGCGCGCCGAGCACGGCGCCCATCAGGCCGAGGACGAGAACGGAAAGAAGTATCGTATTCATATGCTCTCTCCCTCCTTCTCAAAAGACCTTCATGCCGCTGAAGCCCATGAACGCCAACGCGACCAGGGCGGCGGAGACGAGGCAGATCGGGAAGCCCTCGAAGCATTCGGGATACTCGGAGAACTCGACGCGCTCACGCACGGAGGCGAAGAGAACGATCGCGAGCAGAAAGCCGATGCCGCCCGTGATGCCGTAGACGACGGATTCGATGAAATTGTAGTGGTTCTGCACGTTGAGCAGCACCACGCCGAGCACCGCGCAGTTGGTGGTGATCAGCGGCAGGTAAATGCCGAGCGCGCTGTAGAGCGCGGGGACGGACTTCTTCAGGAACATCTCGACGAGCTGGACCAGCGCCGCAATGATCAGAATGAAGGCCAGCGTCTCGAGGAAGGCCAGGCCGAGCGGCACGAGAATGTAGGTGTCGATCAGCCAGCAGATCGCCGAGGCCATGCCCATGACGAAGATGACCGCGACGCCCATGCCGAAGGCCGTGTCCGTCTTGTTCGAGCAGCCCAGGAAGGGGCAGCAGCCGAGGAACTGGGAGAAGATGAAGTTGTTGATGAGGATCGCACCCAGCGAGATGGAGATGATGTTGAACAGCATTATTCCTCAACCTCCTTTTTCTCCGCCTTGGCGGCGAGCTCCTTTTTTTGGGCCGACTTTTTCAGCGCGTACTGCATCAGAGCGATCAGAACGCCCAGGGTCAGGAAGCCGCCGAAGGGCATCGTCAGGACCTTCGCGCCGTACTCGCCGGCGAAGATCTTGATGCCTGCGCCGGAGCCGTCCATCGTGAAGCGGAAGCCCTCGGACACGTCGATCAGGCCGCCGCCGAAGGTGCCCTTGCCGAGCAGCTCGCGCACGATCGACATGGCCAGCAGCACGAGCGTGTAGCCCAGGCCCTGGAAGATGCCGTCGAAGAACGAGGCGCCGACGGTGTTCTTCTGGCAGAAGGCCTCCGCGCGACCGATGATGATGCAGTTGACGACGATCAGCGGGATGAAGACGCCCAGCGCCTCGGACAGCGCGGGGATGAAGGCCTGCAGCAGCAGGTCGACGATCGTGACGAAGCCCGCGATGACCACGACGAAGATCGCCAGGCGGATCTCCTCGGGGATGATCCTGCGGATCAGGGAGACGACGACGTTGCAGCAGGTCAGGATGATGAGAACGGACAGGCCCATGCCGAGGCCGTTGAACAGCGAGGTCGTGATCGCCATCGTGGCGCACATGCCGATCTGCTGAACGAGAACGGGGTTATTGGTGATAAGGCCTTCCTTGAACTGATTCTTGATATTCATGTCTTACCCTCCTTAACCCAAAGCCATGACAGCCTCGATCGCGGTGGCGACGGCGCCGGTGACCGCAGTGGAGGTGATCGTCGCGCCGGTGATGGCGTCGATGTCGTGTACGGTGATGCTCTCGTCCTTGCCGATGAAGGACTCGCGGAAGCTCACGCCGCGGCTGGAGGCGCTGGCCGCCACCTCGCCGAGGCCGGAGGTCTCGGAGTGCTTGATGATCGAGATACCGGCGCATTTGCCGTCGTTGTCGACGCCGACCGCCATCGTGATGGAGCCCTGCGCACCGGAGAAGGTGGTCTCGACCACGTGGCCCGCGCCGTTGTCGGCGGCGCTGATCTTATCGATCGTGGAGCGATACGCGGCATAGGCGGAGGGATCGAGCTCCGTGAAAGAGTCCGCGTCGGGAAGAACGGCCTTATAGGCCTTTTCCGTCTTTTCCTTTGCTCGGGCGGTGATCGGTCCGATCGTGACGGCGTTGACCTCGCCGAGCACGGCGGCGACGATCGCGCAGATCAGGAAGAGGACGACGGTAAGTTTCAGGATCTTATTCATTTCGCCGCCTCCTTTGCCGCCTTGGCGGCCGCCTTCTGCGCGGCGACGTCTTCCTTGCTCACGCCGAACTGGCGGCGGCGGAAGGCCTTGTCGATCGCCCAGGTGCAGATGTTCATGATCAGGATGGCGTAGGTGACGCCCTCGGGGTAGCTGCCGAAGTAGCGGATCAGCACCGTCAGCGCGCCGCAGCCGGCGCCGTAGAGCAGCTGTCCGGGGAGCGAGACCGGGCTGGTGGCGTAATCCGTCGCCATGAAGAATGCCGCGAGGATCAGCGCGCCGGAGAGCAGGTTGTAGATCATCCAGGAGACGTTGTCGTATCCCTCATGGCCGAAGATGAGCGTCAGCAGGGCGACGGTGCCGAGGAAGCTGACGGGGATGCGCCAAGAGATGATCTTGCGGATGATGAGGTAAAGGCCGCCGGCGAGCAGCGCGAGCTTGCAGGCCTCGCCGAAGCAGCCGGGCATGATGCCCAGGATCATGTTGCCGTAGCTGAAATACTCCGGCATCGGCTGGCCGGTGTAGAGATAGCTCATCGGGGTGGCCATCGTCACGGCGTCCACGCCCATCGCGCGGGGCGGCGCCCAGGTGGTCATGATGCCCGCGTAAGAGGCAATCAGGAAGGCGCGGGAGGCCAGCGCCGGGTTGACGAAGTTTTTGCCCAGCCCGCCGTAGAGCTGCTTGACGATCACGATGGCGAAGAAGTTGCCGATCAGCGGCAGCCACCAGGGCGCCGAGGTGGGCAGCGTCATCGCCACGAGCATACCGGTCAGGCACGCGGAATAATCGAAGATCGTCGGGTCCTTCTTCGCGAGGCGGCGATAGGCCCACTCGTAGAAGACGGCCGAGGACATCGACACCGCGACCATGATCACCGGCTTGATACCGAACTCGTAGGTCGCCGCGAGCAGCGAGGGCAGAAGCGCGAGCATGACGTTGAGCATGATGCGCTTCGTGTCCATATTGGTCCTTACCTGCGGCTGGTACGCAACGTCAAGGACGATCCGTTCTTTTTTATCCATTACGCTTTCGCCTCCTTTGCCGCAGCAGCCTCCGCCGCCGCCTTTTCCTTGGCGGCCTTGGCCTGGAACATGAGCTTCGCGGTCTTGAACGCGTGGGTCAGAGGCATCCTCGCAGGGCAGTTGAACGAGCAGGAGCCGCACTCAAAGCAGTCGGTGATGTGGTACTTCTCCATCATCTCATAATCGCCCTTGGAGTAATACATGTACATGAAAACCGGCATGAGGTTCATCGGGCAGACCGTGATGCACTTGCCGCAGCGGATGCAGCTGGGATTCTCGACGGTCTTGTCCTCTTTCTCGGTGAAGAAGAGCACGCCGGAGGTGCCCTTGATGGTCGGAGCCTCGAAGCTGGTCGCGCAGATGCCCATCATCGGGCCGCCGAGGACGATCTTGCGCGGGGGGACGGCGAAGCCGCCGCACTGCTCGGCCAGATAACCGAGCGGCGTGCCGACGCGCGTGAGAGCGTTGGTGGTCTTGTTCATCGCGCTGCCCGCGACGGTCACGATACGCTCGATAACGGGCTTTCCCTCATAGCAGGCCTGGTAGATCGCATAGCAGGTGCGGGTCGAGACCACGTTCGCGCCGACGCCCGAGGGGATGCCGCCGGGCTTGACTTCCCTGCCCGTCACGGCCTTGACCTGCATCTTCTCGGCGCCCTGCGGGTACTTGACCCGTTCCGGGACGATCTCGATGCCGTACAGCTCCGGATGGAGAGAGTTGAGCAAATCGATCGCATCCGCCTTATTGATCTCGATGCCGTAGTAGGCCTTCTCGACGCCGCTGGCGATGCGGACGAGTTCAATGCCCTTGAGGAGCTGCTCGGGATAGTTGAGCATGGTCAGATGGTCGCCGTTGAGATAGGGCTCGCACTCGGCGCCGTTGATGATCAGCTTGTCGACCTTGCCGATACCCCCGCGGATCTTGAAAGCCGTCGGGAACATCGCGCCGCCCATACCGACGACGCCCGCCTCGCGGATGCGCGTCAGGATGGCCTCGGGGTCGCGGAGCTGCTCGGGCGTGAGCGGAGGGAGATCCTCGCAGGGCGTGTCCTTGTAATCGTTCTCGATCACGACGGACATGATCATATCGCCCAGGGGATGCGGTCTCGGCTCGACAGCCACGACCTTGCCGGAGACGGAGGCGTGAACGGGCGCGGAGACCGGAGCCGGGTTTTCACCGATCTTCTGCCCCATTTTCACATAGTCGCCGACCGCGACGATCGGCTTGTCGGGCGCGCCGATGTGCTGGGCCATGGGAATGATCACCTGGGGTGGCGGCGTGATGACCGAGATGGGGATCTCGGGCGCTTTCATGTATTTGGGATGCACGCCGCGCTTGAAAGAGTGGATCATATACGCTTCACCTCTCATTTAGTTGCTTTGCCATCATAACATAAACTGTCACATATTGTCTATGCCTTCCCGTCGAAAAACCGTTGAAATTGCTGGACAAGTTTCTGACAAGCCCGTTAAAAAGCTGTCAATTTTGTCGCTTTGCACAAAAATGACCAAACAGCGCCCGACGGACTGCGAAAAAGACGGGACAGAGCGAAGTCTGTCCCGTCCAGGATGAGAAGCGTTATTGTTCCGCAGGCTCGAAATCCTCGCGCGTGTGCTTGCACAGCGGGCAGGTGTAGTCCGCCGGGAGCTCGCCCTCGCAGGGCTCGAAGTGGCCGCAGATCTTGCAGACATAGCCCTTCTGCTTGGGCGTGCTGTCGGGGATGACGTGCTCGAAGTCCTCCTTGCCGTGCTTGCACAGCGGGCAGGAGAAGTCGTCTGGCATCTCCGCGCCCTCGTACACGTAGCCGCAGACCTTGCAGACCCAGCATTCCTTCTGCTCGGGCGCGGGGTTCTTCTTGGGCTTGATGTGGGCGTGGTAGTAGCCGTAGGTGCAGCTCGGCGCGTTGGAGAGCACCTTCGCCTCGACGACGCGGGCGATATAGAGCATCTGCGTCTCGAGGTCGTAGTGCTCGATCACCTCGCAGGAGAACACGGCGTTGGTATAGGTCGGGATATAGCGGATGCCGTTCGCCGTGCGATCGTCGTAAGGCACGTCGGCGAACTTGTCCACGTCGCGGCCGCTCTGGAAGCCGAAGTGCTGGAACACGGAATAGGGCGCGTCCTCGGTGAGAATCGAGATGTTGAACTTGCCCGCTTTCATGACCATGTCGCAGGTGTTGTTCTTTTTGATGACGGAGATCGTGACCTTCTTCACGTCGCCCGCGGCGACCTGGCCGGCCGTGTTGATGATGCAGCCGTAGTCCTTGCCGTCCACGCGGGTGGTCAGCACTTCGACGCCGTAGCTGAATTTATTGAAGGCCTTCGGATCCACGGCGTCCGGAGAAAGGACGGCGGGCGCGGCCGCGGCGGCCGGGACGGGCGCTTCGGCGGGCGGGGGCAGGATATCCGCCGCGATCGCCTCGGCGAGCGCCTCGAGCTCGGCGTCCTGGCCCTCGGCGAGCGCGGACTTGAGCGTGACGCCATCGCCGATGTACTCGATCTTCTTCAATCCGGCGAGGATCTCGCGCATGGCCTTGCCGCTCATCGGCGCCCAGGAACCGTTCTCGATGATCGCCACCTTGCGGTTCTGCAGGTTGTGCGCGGCGATATCGTGCAGCAGGTTCTCCATCGTCACGAATACGCCGGCGTTGTAGGTCGTGGCCGCGAAAACGAGATGGCTGCAGCGGAACGCGTCGGAGACGATGTTGCTCGCCGGGATGACGGAGGTGTCGTGCATGCGCACGCGCACGCCCTTTTCCGCCAGCCTGGCCGCCAGGATGTTCGCGGCGTTCTCGGTGTGGCCGTAAACCGAGGCGTAGGCGATCAGCACGCTCTGCTCCTCGGGGGTGTAGCTGCTCCACAGCAGGTACTTCTCCAGGAAATCGCCGAAGTGGCTGCGCCAGACGAAGCCGTGCAGCGGGCAGACGTATTTGATGTCGAGCTTGGCGGCTTTTTTCAGCGCGCTCTGCACCTGCGGGCCGTATTTGCCCACGATGTTGGTGTAGTAGCGGCGCGCCTCGTCGAGGTGCTCGGTGAAGAAGTCCGTCTCGTCGGCGAAGAGTCTGCCGTTGAGCGCGCCGAAGAGGCCGAAGGCGTCCGCGGAGAAAAGGATGCCGTCCGTCGAATCGTAGGTCATCATGACCTCGGGCCAGTGGACCATCGGGGCGTTGACGAAGTTCAGCACGTGACGGCCGCAGGAGAAAGAGTCTCCCTCCTTGACCAGGACGAGTCGATCGGAAAAGTCGACGTGGAAGAACTGGCCCAGCATGGCCTGGATCTTCGCGTTGCAGATGATCTTTACCTTCGGATAGCGGACGATCAGATCGCCGATGGTATAGGCGTGGTCGGGCTCCATGTGGGAGATGAGCAGATAGTCGAGCTCACGAGCGCCGAGCGCGTATTCCACGTTTTCAAAGAAGGTCTGATAGACCGCCTTGTCCACGGTGTCGAAGAGCACGGTCTTCTCGTCGAGCAGCAGGAAAGAGTTATAGGAAACGCCGTCGGGTACGCTGTATACGCCCTCGAAGCAGCTCAGGCGGCGGTCGTCCGCGCCGACCCAGATCAGGTCGTCAAGGACTTTTCTTGTGCAGTGCATGGCAGATCCTCCCGTTTATTTTATATTATTTTGAATACTTGAGCTTAATTCATTTATACCATAAAGCGCTGGTGCGCGCAAGGAATATGTGTTATGATGGAAAAAAACAAAAACGGAGGCGATCCTTCATGTCAGAGAAGAAATTCCACTCCCCTGCCGGCGCGGTCACGGACGGCGCCGTTCAGGCCGATTTCGAGAGCGCGGCCAGATTCGACAAGGCCTTTGTCGGCGCGCTCGGCGTGTATTACCGCGACGGCTTCAAGACGAAATACGTCCCCTATCCGTCGCTCGAGCGCGCCTTCATCCGCATCCAGGAGGTCAACGGCCGCTTCTGCTGCGGCAAGGCCGTGTTCGCCTATTACCGGCTCGTCCTCGTCGTGGACGGGAAGGAATGGGGCGATATCATGAGCGAGGACGAAAAGGCCATGGACGACGCGCTCGCCGCCATCGCCGCACGCTCGAGCACAACGGCCATCGGATTCGTGAAATAGTCTTTCCGAATAAAAACCGCCGCTTTTTTATGGAGCGGCGGCTTTTTCATAAAACGCTGAAAGATTTCCCCTCCTTTCGCGACAGGATAGATGAGGCGGAAAGGAAGTGACGCATTTGGAGGATCGAGAGATCATCGACCTGTTCTTTGAGCGCTCGGAACGGGCCATACGGGAACTGGATTCAAAGTACGGCAAAGCCGTTAAGGCGATCGCCGGGAACGTCCTGCGGGACAGGCAGGATGCGGAGGAGTGTGTGAACGACGCGTACCTGGGGGTCTGGAGCAGTATTCCGCCTCAGCGTCCGGACAGCCTGGGCAGCTATGTGTGCCGCATCGCCCGCAATCAGGCCATATCCCGTCTGCGCAGCAATACGGCGGCCAAACGGAACGAGGGCTTCGATCTCGTGCTCGACGAGCTGGAGGAATGCATCCCCTCCGGCATAAGCGTCGAGGCCGAGCTCGAAGGAAAGGAACTCGTGCGGGCCGTGGACCGTTTTCTTGCGACGCTCGACTATGACGACCGGTTTCTTTTCGTCCGGCGCTATTTCTTCGCGGACAGCGTAAAGCAGATCGCCGCGGCGATGGGCCGGAGGGAAAACCAACTCTCCGTGCGTCTTTTCCGCCTCCGCGAGAAATTGCGGAAGACTTTGGTAAAGGAGGGCCTGCTTGTATGAATCGGGAAAAGCTCTTTGACGCGCTCGCCGACATCGATGAGAACTATATCGAAGAAGCGATGCGTTATTCCCCCGAGGCTGCATCCGGATCCTCGGAAAGGATCGTACACTTGAAAAAGAAACGCATGATTTCGTTTGCTCTCGCCGCCGCGCTGATCCTGGCGCTGGGCGTCGCGGCTTACGCCGTGTTCTCCACCTACTCCACCCGCGTGCCCGAGCCGGAAGAGACCTTCCGCATCAACTGGGCGGAAAATGCCAGCGGCTACATCGAATGGACGGACGCGAAGCTGGCCGTGACCTTCCCCGATACGGCCGAGAGCAAGCAGATCGAATTCCGCCCCGGCTGGCTGCCGGATGAGCTCTCGGAGCTCATGGTAAAGAAACCTCTTTCACGCCTGACGGCGGAAGAGCTGGCATACAAATTCCCCGAGCTGTCGGGCAGCCAGCCGCTTCTGATCGAAAGCTACTCCATGTCCATGTTCAACGACGGCGGCGCGCTGCTGCTGCTTTACTACACACCGGAGGAAATCATAGAGGAGCGCTGGGAGGAACAGGGTGTGGATGTGATGCGTTTTCACGCCACTATGCATGTGGATGCAGCTCCCCATATCCATGCACCGGAGCGCACAATCGAGCAGGATATTATTCTCATGTCCAATCCCGAGGCGGGCTGGATCGTCTGTCTCAACGGCGAGATCGGCATGGATGAGCTCGTCAAGGTCGCCAGAAACCTGGAGATCTTCGAGACCGGCACGGCGCTGACCTACGACGACTTTGAAAACCACTACGCCTTCATGGACGGCGGCGTCGGCTGAAAAAACATGCGGCAGGGACTGTCGGTTTCGACAGTCCCTGTTTTTTTGTGGTATACTGGAAATAGCATGAAACTTTCTTCTCGTTTCGTCGTGTTTACGGGTGAGAGCTCTTTGAAGACAAAGGAGGTGCCGTATGGAAGACGCCGCGATCGTCGATCTGTACTGGCAGCGTTCCGACAGGGCCCTGTCGGAAACGGACAAAAAATACGGCCGATTCTGCCATTCGATCGCCTACCGCATCTGCGGGGCGGACGAGGACGCGGAGGAGTGCGTGAACGACACGTACTGGCGCGCGTGGAACAGCATGCCCACCGAGCGTCCCTCGGCGTTGGGGGCCTTCCTCGGCCGTATCACCCGAAACCTCGCCCTTGACCGCGTCAAGGCGAGGAACACCGTCAAGCGCGGAGGAGGACAGCTGCCGCTGGCCCTGGGCGAGCTGGAGGACTGCATCCCCGGCGGGACGAGCCCGGAGCGCGCCCTGGAGGAAAAAGAACTGGAGGAAGCGATCGGACGCTTCGTCGCCGCGCTGCCGAAAACCGAGAAAACGGTCTTCGTACTGCGCTATTTCTATCTTACGCCGGTCGACGAGATCGCCGAAAAGCTGCATTTCAGCTCGGGCAAGGTCAAAAGCATGCTGTTCCGCAGCCGCAAAAAGCTGCGTTCGGCCTTGGAAAAGGAGGGGCTGGCATGAACCCGCTGACACTTCTGCGCGCTATGAACGGCATTCACGAGGAGGATGTCATCATGGCTGGAAAGTATTATTACGAAAAAGGCAAGAAAACGGTACCTATCCGGACAAAGCGGCTCGTCGCTTTTGCGATCGCCGCCGTGCTGATGCTCTCGCTGGGCATCGCGGCCTATGCGACCTACAACGCGGTCTCGACGCCGGAGGCCGCCGAAAAGGTCGCGCGCGAGCAGATCGCGCAATGGCGCGAGCTCGGACTGCTGAATCCGAAGGTGCAGTTCGAAGGAAAAGCGGACGCCGTCGTCGAGATCGAGGAAGAACAGGGCGGCTCGGCCTGGTACGGGCGGCTGTTCCCGCACAGCTTCGACGTGCGCTGGTACTTCGGAGACCGGAAATACGGCTGCAACCTGAACATCGACACGCTCGGCGGCAAGATCATGTATCTCGATCTCTTTGCCGAAGCGGACGAGGACGCCGTGCCGACGGGCGAGATCGAGCTTACCGTCGGGCCGGACGGAGAGACGAAGACCTTTTATTACTACGAAAACTTCGACGATCTCCTTCCCGCCGATCAGACCGTGGACGGCTTCTGCAAGGCGCTGGCCGGATACTGGGGATACGGCGGCTACCGTCTGGCAGACAGGGGCGACCCCGTCTATACCGAGGACTACGCGGCCTGCTTCGCCTCCGTCGACGGCTCGACGCGCATGCTCGACGTCCCCTGGGACATGAGCGGCCGCTGCTCCCTCGCGGTCTACTTCGACGGCGACGCGGAGGGCGCCCCGGTGTATATCGAGATCATGCAGTATCCCGGCTACGTCGGGATGGACGTCGGTATCCGCCATCCGGTGGGATAAATCCCCGCAGAGAAAAAGCCCGTCTCTTCCTTAAAAGAAGAGACGGGCGATTCTTATTCCTTTTTCAGCAGGAACGGGATCCCCTCGCCGTAGGGCGAGCCGCGCTGACCGCTCTCGACCCGCGCGCGCAGGGCCGCGCGGTCTGCGATCGCCATGCCGGCGATACGGTCTATCCCGCAGTCCAGCAGCGCCGGGCACAGCGGCACGGACGGGCCCGTGAGGATCACGGTGGCTCGCTCGCACAGCTCCAGCAGATGCGGCAGCGTCTTGTTGACGAGCGAGCTGCCCGTGATGAGCACGAGATCGCAGCGCGGCAGCAGCAGGTCGCAGGCGCTGTCGGGGTAGTCGCCCTCCTGCGGCGCGCGCTCGAGGGTATAGACCGCCCTCGCCTGCTCGTGCAGACCCTTCGGGCCGCGCATGTGCCCGATGATGCCCACGGTCATGCCGCGCAGATCGATCCCCTCGGTGCTGTAGGACTCCATCGAGGTCAGCGCGCCGAGGGCTTCGATGCGCTCCGGCGTGTTGAAAAAGGCGTTGGCCGCGGCCAGACCGAGCGAGGCCTCCTCAAGATTCCAGCTTTTGACGGCTTCGGCCACCTCGCGCAGCGAAAGTCCCTCCATCGAAGGGAACAACGGGGCGATGCTGCGTCCCTCGGTGAACATGGCCATGCCGGAGGCGGAGGCCGTCTCGATCAGGGCCCAGCGCTCGCCCAGAAGGGCGTATTCGATCGGATCGGCGCTCTTTACGCCATCGATCAGCGCGTCGTAGAGCGCGAAAAAGTCATGCTTCATTTCTTCTCGCCCTGAATTCGATCATCTGCGCCGCGACGGAGATCGCGATCTCCGCGGGCGTTTCGGCCTTGATGGGCAGCCCGATGGGCGAGGTGATGCGCTCGAAGACCTCGTCGGGGAAGCCGTACTCCTCCTTCAGACGCTTGTAGACGCCGGCCTTTTTCTTTGCGCTGCCGATCACGCCGATGTAGCAGGCCTCCGTCATGAGCATCTGCGCCTGGACGACCGCGTCGAAGGCGTGGCCGCGCGTCATCACGCAGGCGTAGTCCTCCGCCGTGACCGTGATGCTCTTCGACAGGTGCTCGAAGTCGCAGAGGATGACCTCCTCCGCGTCGGGGAAGAGCTCTTTTCTGGCAAACTCCGGCCTGTCGTCGAGCGCGACGCAGCGGAAGCCAACGTGCGCGAGCACGGGGACGAGCTCCTGCGCGACGTGGCCGCAGCCGAAGACGTAAACGCGGCCGGAGAAATTGATCTGCTCGGCGTAAAGGTCGCGCCCGTCCTGTTGGATGCGCGCGGGATGGCGGCCGAGCTTTTCCGTCAGCCAGTCCGGCGCGTCGACGCCGATATAGCCGTCCTCACGGGTGTAAAGGCCGATGCGCCCCCCGTCCGCGATATCGCTGATGAGCCACAGATCGCGCCCGGCGGCGAAGCACTCCTCCGCGCGCGCGGCGATCTTCAGCATGGCCTCGTCATACGCGGGCAAATAGCCGAAAAACACACTGACCGCGCCGCCGCAGATCATGCCGAGCTTCTGTACGTCGTCCTTCGTGAGGTTGAAGCCGTGCTCGAAGGAGCGCTTGTCCTCCAGCACCTTCGCGGCCATCTGCTGGCTGCGGTATTCCACCGCGCCGCCGCCGATCGTGCCGCACAGTCTCCCCTCTTTGCCGACGAGCATGCGCGCCCCCGCGCCGCGCGGCGTCGCGCCCGACGAGGCGATGACCGTGACGAGCACGAGGTCCTCCCCCGCGCTCAGCTTTTCGGAAATCAGTCGAAACATGTTTCTCACAGAGCAGCGCTCCTTTTTTCATAATATACCCGCAGTATAGCTTTTTTCCGCGAATTTTGCAAATAAAAAAGAAGCCCGGATCGGGCTTCTTTTTGATAAACTGCTTTACGCGATATGTCCCTTGGCCTTGATGACCTCGATCACGCCGTCGACGTACTTTTCGCAGATCTCTTTCGTGCCGGCCTCGACCATCACGCGGATGACCGGCTCGGTGCCGCTTTCGCGCACGAGGATGCGGCCGGTGTCGCCGAGCTCCTCGGCTACCTTCGCGACCGCGGCCTTCACGTCGGGGTCGTTCTGCGCCTCGGGCTTGGATTTGACGCGCACGTTCTTGAGGACCTGCGGGTAGAACACGACGGGGGCGGCCAGCTCGCTCATGGGCTTTTCCTTGTCGAGCATGACCTCCATGAGCTTCAGGCTCGTGAGGATGCCGTCGCCGGTGGTCGCGTGCTCGGTGAAGATCACGTGGCCGGACTGCTCGCCGCCGATCTTGTGGCCGTTCTCGACCATGTTTTCATAGACGTACTTGTCGCCGACCTTGGTCTTCTCGTAGCCGATGTCGACCGCGTCGAGGGCTTTGTACAGGCCGAAGTTCGACATGACGGTGGTGACGACCTTGTTGTTCGCCAGCTTGCCGTGCTCCTTCATGTACAGACCGCAGATATAGATCGTGTGGTCGCCCGTGACGACGTTGCCCTTTTCATCCACGCAGATGCAGCGGTCCGCGTCGCCGTCGTAGGCAAAGCCGATATCCAGACGGTTGCCGAGGACGAAGTTCTGCAGATGCTCGATGTGGGTGCTGCCGCAGTCGGTGTTGATGTTGTAGCCGTCGGGCTCGGCGTTCATCACATAGGTCTTGGCGCCGAGCGCGTCGAACACGCTCTTGGCGATCTGCCAGGCCGCGCCGTTGGCGACGTCGAGGCCGACCTTGACGTTCTTGAAGCTGAAGCGGGAGATCGAGATCAGATATCCGATATAGCGGTTGCGGCCCGCCACGTAGTCGACCGTGCGGCCGATCTTGTCGCGCTCGGCGAGCGGAAGCTCCATCTTGCCGTCGATATAGTCCTCGATGCCCAGCAGCGTCTCCTCGTCCATCTTCTCGCCGTTGTTGTTGACGATCTTGATGCCGTTGTCGTAGAAAGGATTGTGCGACGCGGAGATCATGATGCCGCAGTCGAAATCGTCCACGCGCGCGATATAGGACACGGAGGGCGTGGTCGTGACGTGCATGATATAGGCGTCCGCGCCGGAGGCCATCAGGCCAGCGCAGAGCGCGTACTCGAACATGTAGCTCGAGCGGCGGGTGTCCTTGCCGATGACGACCTTGGCCTTGCGGTTGAGCCGCGCGCCGTAGTACCAGCCGAGATAGCGGCCGATCTTGATGGCGTGCTCGTAATCGAGCGTCTTGTTCGCTTCGCCGCGGAAGCCGTCGGTGCCGAAGTATTTGCCCATCTTACAGTCTCTCCTTCTTTTCGATGTCAAGGAAGTATTTGTAAGTGTCCACGGTCAGCTCGCCGCAGGCGGCCTCGTCGCAGGCGATGATCGCGCCGTTGTGAAGCTGCAGCGCGCTGCAGGTCCATTTCTGGCTGACGCCGCCCTCGACGGTCGCGGCCAGGGCGCGGGCCTTGTTGTGGCCGCTGATGAGCACGAGGACTTCCTTCGAGTCGGTCACGGTGCCGATGCCGACGGAGAGCGCCTGGGCCGGGACCTTCTCCGGATCGTTGCCGAAGAAGCGGCTGTTGACGATGCGCGTGTCGGTCGTGAGATCGCGCAGGCCGGTGCGGGACGACAAGGAAGTAAAAGGCTCGTTGAAAGCCAGGTGGCCGTCCACGCCGATGCCGCCCATGAAGAGGTCGATCCCGCCGTAGGAGGCGATCTTTTCCTCATAGCGGGCGCACTCGCCCACCGGATCGTCGGTCATGCCGTTGAGGATATTGATGTTCTCCGGTTTCATGTCGACGAGGTGATCGAAAAAGGTGTCGTGCATGAAGTACCAGTAGCTCTGGTCATGCTCGCGCGGCAGGCCGAGATACTCGTCCATGTTGAAGGTCACGACGTTGGCGAAGGAAAGCTCTCCGGCCCTGTTCATGCGGATCAGCTCTTTATACACGCCGATCGGGGACGATCCCGTCGGCAGGCCTAGCACGAAGGGTCTGTCTTCTTTGTGCGCGTTGATCTTCGCGGCGATGTAGGACGCCGCCCATTTGCTCATCTTATCGTAATTGTCCTGAATAACGACTCGCATAGCTCATACTCCTTGACTTTTTATTCTGTTTACTCGTGCTTCTCCACGATCACGCCGTTGTCCTTGAAAATGCTGTTTTCCGGGACGACGCCGCGCACGCAGGAGGTGGGATAGATATTGCTGTGACGGCCCACGACCGTGCCGGGATTGCAGACGCTGTTGCAGCCGACCTCGACATAGTCGCCCAGCATCGCGCCGAATTTCTTGATGCCGGTCTCGATCTGCTCGGTGCCGTTGTGGACGACGACGAGCTTCTTGTCCGACTTGACATTGGAGGTGATGGAGCCCGCTCCCATGTGGGAGTAATAGCCCAGGATCGAGTCACCGACGTAGTTGTAGTGCGGCGTCTGCACGTGGTCGAAGAGGATCACGTTTTTCAGCTCCACCGAGTTGCCGACGACGCAGTTCGCGCCGACCAGTGCCGAGGAACGGATGAACGCGCAGTGGCGCACCTCGGTCTCGGGGCCGATGATGCAGGGCGCGCCGAGATAAGCGCTCGGGAAGACCTTTGCGGCCTTATGTACCCACACGTGTTCGGAGATCTCCTCGTAATCCTCTCCCAGCGTCGGGCCGAGCTGCAGGATGAAATCCTTGATGCCCTTGAGCGCTTCCCAGGGATAGATGAACTGCAGAAGATAATCCTTTGCCAGCGTATGGTCGAGATCGTAGAGATCTTTTATCGTATACATGAAATTCTCCTTCGTATGCATGGATTATCGGCTTTGGAAGAGCCTCTGTTACAGTATCGATTCTGCTTTTTGCTCTCTTCCTGACGGCCAGCCGCAGGCCGTGGCAGCATCCGCCGAGTCTTTCGACAACTGCCATTCCTCGTCAACCGTATCGGTCCTGGCGCTAATAACGATCCGGTCATATCCTCCTTTTTCGGAACGTTATTTTACTCAAAAGCCCAGGGGAAGGCGCAATGCCTCACCGTGCGCTTTTACTTGTTTATTATAGTCTCGCGGCGGGCAAAAATCAATAAAAAACATTCCGTCCGGCACGACAGCTTGTGGCCCGGCGCGAAATCCTTCGTCAATATATACAATATATACAAAATATATGGCGTTCCCGCCCTGTCGGCAAAAAAGATCCTTCCCGCTCAGGGAAGGATCCTTCTGCATTCAAGATAATAGCGTTTTTCCTCGGCGTGTCCCATGGAAAAGGTCTTGCGCGGCAGGACGCCGTTTTGTGAGATGGTGCGGAACAGCCCGTCTTTTTCGATGCGCGGCAGGAGGAACGCGACCGCTCCCTCCTCGCGGGCAAGCTTCAGCGCCACGTCCTCGCCGTGGATATAGTCGATGCTGCCGCCCTCCGTCTCCAGGTATTCGTCGAGAGCGTTCTGAAGAGCTTCCGGCGGGAACGCGTCTTTTCCGAAACGGAGGACGCCTCCGCCCACTCTCGTATACCACAGCACGGGCGCGCCCTCACGGCCGCATCGTTTCCCCAGCGCGGCGAGAAGCCGCGCGGGCTCGACGCCGCGCACGATCCGATGGATCGGCTCGAACTGCTGGGCGGGATCGAAGAGGTTTTCCAGCTCGACCATCGCCCAGCGCGCGGGATGGTCGGAGTCTTTGAGCGCGGGATCCCGCTCCTTCAATCTCTCCCAGCAGGTCTTCGCCGCCGCGAGAGAATGGTTGCCGTCGCCCACCGCAAAGCAGAAGCCGTCTTCGGCCTCGTCCATGTATGCTTTCAGTCTTTCGTCAAAGCGGTCGGCCTCTTCGCCGTTCACAAGATAGCCCGACAGACGGCCGCCGCCCTGCATCAGCTCGAGATCGTAGAGCTTTTCGCCCTTTTCGATCTTCTCGATCAGGCTCTGTTTTTTATCGCCGCAGAGCAGCAGCACGTGCGAGCTCTCGATCGGCGCGCCGCTGCGGATCCTGACGCGCGGCGGGATACGCGAAACGACGGTCCTCTCCGTCGCGCGGATCGGCGTCTTTGCATCATCGTGATAGTCGTACGCCTCAAGATCGACGACGCCGACGACGCCTCTGCGGACAAGGCCGCTGCGCAGCGTACGCTCCACATATATGTAGCTTTTCGGGAAACAGCGGAAGATGTCTGCTGAGAGATACTCCGCCATTTTGCGGCCGATCGCCTCGATCCGTTCTCCGTCGTTTTCGCCCAGCTCCGCTTCGGGAAAAACGATATGGTACGCCGAGGGCGCGGAGCCGACCGTTTCCGCCGTGCCGCGCCAGTATTCCGGCTGCGAGGTGAACTGATCGCAGGCGATCACCGGCCACTTCGCCAGAAGCTCATCCCGCGGGATCAGCATGTCCGCGCGTTGAAAGACAGGCATATCCTTCCTCCCGTTCCTTTTGATAGCATTTGCTTCTCAGGCGGCCTCTCCGTTTTGGGGGAAAGGCCGCCTGCCGTAAAAATTATCTGTTGAAATGGCGCGTTCAGCGCGTTGCAACGAGGCCCATCATCGCCGATTCGGGGAACAGGGGCAGGAAAACATAGCCCTTCTCCTGCAGGATCGGGACCGCGCTCTTGAGCGCGACGAGCGTCTGCGGGTTCCAGTCGTGGCTGAGGATGATCGCGATCTGCTCCTCGGAGGTCTGCGTGACGGCTCTGCTGGTCTCAAGCGCGGCGGTCGGAAGATTTTCCGCCGCTCCCGCGTCGTAGAGATTGCAGTTCCAGTCGACCCACTGATATCCCAACTCCGCGATCACATCCTCAGAGCCCGGCAGAAGATCACGACCCCATGCAGATCCGCCCGGATAGCGAAAGATGCCGGGGCGGAAGCCGGTGACCTCGAAAAGCCAGTCGTCCTGCTTCTGGATCTGATCCTTGAAGTTGTCGAGCGTGCTGTATACAACGCCTCCCTCCCAGTAAGCGTGGGAGTATGTATGATTCTGGATGCTGTGGCCGCTGGTCATTTCACGGCGGAGCAGCTCTTCCTCGTTCGGCGCGTCGTTGGCGCCGTTCGCCGTAAAGAACGTCACATGGACGTGATCCATCGCGTCAAGAGCATTGAGAAAGTTTTCCGTGATATAGCTCGGCCCGTCGTCCAGCGTCCAGTAGCAGATCCTCACGTTGCTCTCGCCGCTGAGGATCTTGTCCTCCAGCTCGCGGATCGCGAGCGCATAGCTCTCGCGGGCGGCCGAGACGCTGCCGGGCATATCGCTCAGAAGCATGGCCTCGGTCTGCGCTTCCTCAAGCTTTTTTTCTTTTTCCGTCTGCACGGCCTTCATTTCATCGATGCTGTCCGCAAGCGCGACGGCTTCCGGGCCGTTGTTTCGGATATCCGCGCGCAGGGAGGCGAGCCTCTGCTCGGATTCGTCGCGGGCGGTAATGGTGTCGGCGCGATACTTTTCCGTCTGCGCGTTGGCTTCGATGATCTGCGCGTTGTACTGCTCGGCGGGGAAATTCATCACGGAATAGACGAAATACCCGCAAAAAGCCGCGGCCAGAAGGGCGGCGACGAGAAGGATGCTGTTAATCACCCGAAAGAAGATCCTCAACGTAAGCCCTCCCTTCCACGTATTCGTCATAGATCGCTCTGTAATAATCGTAACCTTCGACGTCCTGAAGCTCGCTGATCGTCTTTTCCGCCTCGCGGATGGCGGCGTCGGTCTCTTCTCCCTTTTGACGGAGAGCTTCGATCTCCGCGTTTGCCTCGGCGATCATCTCGTCCGTCGCCTGCCGGCGCGCTTCGACGTTTGCCGCCGACTCGGGATCCGCCTCGGCGTAAATGGCAGCGGCCGCGTCCCGCTCGGCTTCCGCCGCTTGCAGGGCGCCGTCGAACTCTGCCTTCAGAGCCGTATACGTATCCATGTACTCCATGCCGAAATAGCCCGCTGCAAGGATCGCTGCGATCAACAGGAGCATAAGGATCAGGCCGCCGAAAGGAAATCTTTTCTTTTTCGGCTTCTTCTGATTTTTGCCGTGCGGCTCTTCGTCCTCGTCGTCCTCGTCGTCGATTTCTTCCTCTTCTTCGTCGAGGTCTTCGTCGTCGAGTTCTTCCTCGTCGACCTCTTTCCCGAGTTCTTCGAGCTCTTCAAGCTCCGCGGCCTTTTTCCGCTTCAGCAGCTTTTTCGGTTTTTTTTGTGCGGTTTGTTCAGTCATGTCTTTCTCTCTTTTCCGAATATGAATGAAAGCCAAATTATTATACACGCATTGATCCGATTTGAAAAGACTTTTCTTTTATTCGATCAAAGCAAGGTGTTATCTCCTTTTCAGGGCTTTTTGAGCTCTTCAAGCACCGCTGCGGCGTCCGTCAGCGGTTTGACATAGCCCTTGAGCATCCTGGCTTTTGCCGCAAGCCCGCGTGAGCGCGGATTGATGAAGATACTGCACGCTTCCCTGCCGTTGCGCGCCTCCTGGATGAGGTTCAGCGCGGCGGAGTTGCCGTCGAAGGCAAGCAGGACCGAGGGCATACGCTTGAAGATCTCATAGGCGAAGCTCTTGTACAGGCCCATCGCCGAGCTTTCGATGGAGATCCGCACCCTGATATCCGCCGAGGCAAGGCGCGTGCGCTCCGCGGCGCTGATCCTGTCCGGAACGATCGCGAAAACGCGGAAGCGTCCGGCGGCGCGGCGGACAAGATAGCCCTCCTGTCCGGAGAGCGAGTGGCCGACGACGAAAAACACCTTTTGCGGGTCGGCCTCCGCGATCAGCGTGTCAATCAATTCACGGTCTTCTTCCCGGATCTGTGTGCGGTGGCTGCTGTTGTTGAAGCTGCCTCCCGCGATCACGACGGGCAGCATGCCCTGCGGCAGCGGCTCGATCCTCTCCCGCAGCGCGTCTTCGGCGTCGATCTTGCCCGAGCCGTGCCACAGATCGGCGGCGGCGGGCCGGGCGTCCTCCTGTCGGAGGCGATAGAAGCTCTCCAGGTCGCCGCCGGCAAAGCGCTCGCGGAAGCGTTCCTCCTTCTCCCGGAATACGCGGAGGCTCTCCTCCAGAATGGCGTCCTCCGCGCGGCGCATCCTAAGCAGCTCCTCATGCGTCAGGCCGAGGAGCTTCTCAAGGCTCAGCTCTTCGTCGATCGAATTCGTCCCGTACAGCGCGCAGCCGTCCGTGCCCTGCACGCAGCGCACGCCCGCGCCGAGATACTGCCGCAGCGGATGCTTTTCCAAATGGCTGAGGTTGTTCAGGCGCACGTTCGAGGTGATCTGGAATTCCAGCGTCACGCCGTAGTTCCGCATGTCCTCCAGCAGCTTTTTCCCGCTCGCGCTGCGCAGATCGCAGGTGTACAGGCCGTGCCCGACGCGCATCGGCGGGAAGCTCTGTCCCGGCCGCAGCGATTCCGCCACGCAGCGGATGCTGTTGGCGATGTTGTCGCGCAGGCTGTCGTTTTCACCCGCGTGAATGCGGATCACAAAGCCGGGTTCTTCCCCCGCCAGCGCGGCAAGCTCGCGGATCACGCTCCGCAGCTCGAGGATATCGTTGATCTCCTCGCCCACGATATCGCTTCCGGCGACATAGGGATCGTCGGCGATCACGCGGAGGCAGCGGAGGTTTTCCGCCAGGTAGTCGTTGGGCGTGATCCGGTCGCGTACGATCGTCAGCGGGATGCGGCGGATGCCGGCGAGGAAGCGCAGCAGAACGCCCGTCTCGCGCGTGATATTGGGCATGACCTCGTGGATCTGACGCAGCTTTGACGGGAACTCCGCCCGATTGAGCAGCGCCGTGTCGGTGATCTCGGCGTATTCGATGCCGTGTTTCCGGTATTCCCGCGCGATCCACAGCAGCAGATCCTGATAGAGCGTGTTGGCGCGGTAGCGGCCGTCCTCGCGGTCGCGGCACATCTGCTCGGCGTAGGCGCGGACCTCGCGGTCGGGGATGCTTTCGATATTGATGCCGGAGAAAAGCTCTTCCGAGCGCTGTCCCTTGGTAAAGACGTAGCGATACAGATAGACCTTCTCGAGGTCGGCGAACACCGCCTGTCCGTCCTTCGGGATCGTGAGCGAGTTGCGCACCCGCTCGATGTTGTAGGCCGCGTCCGCAGGGTCGCCGAGGATGAGCTCGGCAAAGTTGATGAAGGTGAGGTCGTCGATCCTCCGCTCCCGGTGTTTGCCGGTCAGCGGGATATCTCCCAGCGCCTTTTCCGTTTCACGGCGCTTTTCCTCCAGCTGCGCGCGCTGCCGTTCCGTGCAGCGCAGAGACAGCTTTTTGATGTAATAATACGGATAGCGGATCTGGTGAACGATCCCCAGCGCGATCAGCGCGTCAGGCGGCAGGATGCCGTTCATGTGCGTGTGCAGATCGGTCCGGAATTTGCAGTCCGCGCGGATATAGGTCTTGACGATCGTTTTTTCCACGCCGAGACGGTAGTCCTTCGTCTGGCTCATCAGCGTTTTGGAGATCGCCGGGATCGAGGCTTTGAGCTCCACCCTGCCGTCGGGGTAAATGTTGGCGATCTTTGTGTTGCCAAGCCGCAGGATGTACATACTGCGGTTGTCGCCGTCCACATAGCAGGGTATCTCGTCGCGGATGACCGTCAATCCGCGCTCGTCGACGCTCGTCTCAAGGCCGCAGAGCGTGGCAAGGTTTGTGATCAGATTGCCCGTACGGTGATTCGGGGTGCGGATCACGTAAAAAAGCCGCTCTCCTTCCAAGAAGAGCTCAACGGCGATATCTTTTTCTCGATCGAGATAAAACTGCTGAAAAAAGATCATGCTCTGCTCCCTTCCCTGCCGGGCGGCGAAAATACTTTTATTAATTGTGTCATCTTCGGGGCGAGTTGTCAACAGGCAAAGACTGCCGTGCCAGAAAAAGCAAGAGGTCGGCAGTCCTCAAACCCATCTTCAGCAAAAAGAAAACAGCCACCCTTTCGGGTGACTGTTTCTTTTGGTGGAGATAAGCGGGATCGAACCGCTG
>JBGUZD010000114.1:0-5475 GCA_045222695.1 Candidatus Limivicinus sp. | reverse complement strand
CTTCCCGCTGTCATGCGTTTTTCGCTCTCTCATTTTCCCCCGTCCAAAAGCCGCTCGGCCAGCATGGCCGCAAGCTCCGGCGTATCGGAGGCGAGCGACGCGCGCTCGCGCTCCTGCTCGGCGCGGAGAGAGGCGTTCGCGTCCTCGAGGGCGCGCGCGGCTGCCTCCTTCGCCTCGGCGAAGGACTGACGGCTTTGCTCGGCGTCGGCCTTCTGCGCCTCGGAGAGGATCGCGGCCGCTTCCTCGCGGCGAAGGGCCTTTTGCCCCTCGATCTGTCTGTCGATCTCGTCCGCGGCGGCGCGGGCCTCGGCCTCTTTCTTCTCGGCCTCGTCCAGCCGCGCCTGACGCGCGTCGAGAAAACGGACGACGGGCGTGTACAGAAAACGCTTGAGCAGAAAATACAGCAGGAAGAAGTTGACGATGGTCCAGATCAGTTCCGAAACGTTGATGCTCAACATCTCTCAGACTTCCTCCGAAAGGGCGCAGGCTTAAATCTTGCCTACGAGCATGAAGGCGACGAGCATGCCGTAGATCGTCAGCGCCTCCATCAGCGCCAGCGAGATGACGAGCGCGCCGCGGATGCTGCCGGCGGCCTCGGGCTGACGGGCGATGGCGTCCATGGCCTTCGTGGCGGTGAAGCCCTGGGCGGCGGCGGTCGCCACGGCGGTGACGGCGAGCGCGATTGCGGCTGCGAGAGCGATAGTACCGGTTGCCATAGTGTGTTCCTCCTATTATATCGTAGTTTGTTTATTCTTCTTCCACAGCTTCCGAGACGTAGATCGAAAGCAGCATCGTAAAGACCAAGGCCTGCAGCAGACAGAACAGCAGGCTCAGCACGTTCATGATCAGCGGCACGCCGATCGGGAAGATCTCATAGAGGTTCTCCGTCACGGTCTCCTCGCCGTACATGTTGCCGAAGAGTCGCAGCGCCAGCGAGGCGGGGCGGATGACCTGCTCGATCAGGTTCAGCGGCAGCATCAGGACGCACAGGTACAGCGGCTGGGCGAAGCTGAGCAGATAGTGCTTGAGTCCCCGTTCCCGCACGCCGATGACGTGCGTCGTGAAGAAGCCCACGATCGCCAGGCCCGCCGTGACGGACAGGCTCGCCGTCGGCAGCGCGAAGCCCTTCAGATGCCCCGCGCCGGGCAGCAGCCCGGAGTAGTTGCAGACGATGATGTAGATGAAAAAGGTGGCGAAGATCGGGAAATACTTCCGCGCGTTCTTTTTGCCCAGCAGCTCCTCGTAATAGTTCCGCAGCTTTTCGATCGCGATCTCCGCCGCGCTCTGCAGCGGGCCGGGCACCTCCTTGAGCCGCCGCGTGGCCAGGAACGAGACGAGCGTCAGCACCGCGATGATCGCCCACATGGTCGTGACGGCGCTCGTCACCTCCAGGGGCCCGATGCGAAAGAGGACGTTTGAGGCGTGCTCCATTCGAACACCTCCCGAATCAGGATAAAAGGCTCTGCAAAGCGCAGCTCGCCTTTGGACTTTCCTACATTAGATTAAACCATATTTTGTCCGATATGGCAAGGCGTAAAACAAAACAGAGGCCGCGTATGCGGCCTCTGTTTAAAGGCGAAAGGATCAGGCTTTCCGGAAGCGGATCACGCACTCGACCTTCTTGCCGAAGATCTCGGCATAGAGCTTGAGCGGCGTCTCGGAATACTTCAGGCACTCGATGGTGACCTTGTTGCCGTCGTCCTTGTCCACGGTGATCGTGAAGTACTCCTCGTCCTTGTCGTCGCTGGACCACTTGACCTTGTCGGTGATGGTCAGCGGGGAGACGTAGGCGTTGATCGGGACGATCTCGCCGGGGGACATGGTGAACTCGGTGCGCTCGTCGTCGTTATAGCGGATCTGCAGCACCTCGACGGTGGGGGGAGGCGTGGGCGTGGGCGTGGGCACGGGCTCGGCCGAGGGCTGCTCGGGCTCGACCGTGGGGGCCACGGCGTTGGGCTTATTGGGCTTGACGGTGACGTCCGTGCCGTTGAGGCTCGTCGAGACCATCACGATGACCGCGAGGATCACGGCGACGACCAGGATCAGCCCGAAGATCATCTGCCATCTCGTATTGCTGGCGGCGCGCTCATAGGACGCGGTACCGCCGACGGTGCCGGGCGTGGCGCCGGGCGTACGGCTGCTCTGCGTGACACGGCGGGTGCCGCAGTTCGGGCAGCGGCTGCGCAGAGAGGAAAAACGCTCTCCGCAGCGGCGGCATTTGACCTCAGGAATCAGACTCATGGAACTTCCCCCATTCTATGACAAATAAAAAACAAAACAGTTACTCGGATTGCAATAATCATACAACTTCTGAAAGCATTCGTCAAGAGCAACTATGCCCTCCGCGCCGAAAATTCGAGCTTTTTCGACGGGCCTCGACGGCGCTTTCGAGCCGCTTCGACAACAGGCGGCTTTTTTCTCCGCGCGGAGCCTTCCCCGCCCGATCAGGCGGAGGGTCCTTTGCCCTTGCCGCGGCTGCGGCGGCGGCGGTTGGGCCGCGCCGGACGCTTTTCCTTGGCCGCGGCGCTCTCGCCGCCGGCCTTCTGCTGGGGGACGCCGTCGTTCTTCACCGTCAGCTTCACGGGCTTGACGGTCGCCCGCTTGGCTTTGTCGCCGCGGGCGGGCTTTTCCTTCGCGGCGCTCTTCTCGGGCGCGGGCGCGCTTTTTTCTCCGCTCTTTTCGCCCTTCTTCTCGCCGCCTCTTCTGCGCCGACGGCGGCTCTTGCCCTCGCGCGCGGGCCTGTCCGCGGGGAGGCTCTCCTCCTTCACTTCCGGCACCACGAGCGTCGGCAGATCCCAGCTCTCGGCCTCGGGGCTCTCTTCCTCTTCCGGCTCCTCGGGCACGTAATGCAGGACGTGCGGCGGCTCCTCGCCGTCCTTGGGCCGTCCGCCCGGAACGGCGCAGAGCTCGTTGGCCTTGTAGAGATGCAGGCTGTCGTCCGTGTCGGAATCGAGCTTTACCTTGACAGTCTGGCGCAGCAGATTGACCTGCACCGCCGTGCCGTAGCCGTCGATCGTCTCGACGAAGGCCCCCTGCTTGGGCACCTTCTTCACCAGGTCCTCATAGGCTCCCTGCTCGTAGCGCAGGCAGCACATCAGCCTGCCGCAGGCGCCGGAGATCTTGGCCGGGTTGAGCGAGAGAGACTGCACCTTGGCCATCTTGGTCGAGACGGGCTGGAAGTCCTCCAGGAACTGGCTGCAGCAGTAGGGGCGGCCGCAGATGCCGATGCCGCCGAGCATCTTCGTCTCGTCGCGCACGCCGATCTGGCGCAGCTCGATGCGGTTGCGGAAGATGCCCGCGAGATCGCGGACCAGCTCGCGGAAGTCCACGCGGCCGTTCGAGGTGAAGAAGAAGGTGGTCTTGTTGCCCTCGAAGTTGCACTCGACGTCGACGAGCTTCATGTCGAGACCGTGCTCGGCGATCTTCTTTTCGCAGATGCCGAAGGCCTCTTTCTCTCTCTTTTTGTTGATCTCGGCCACGCGCAGATCGTCCGCCGTGGCCAGTCTGACCACGCTGCGCAGCGGCTGCACGACGGCGGTGTCCTCCACCATGTGGTTGCCGTGGCAGCAGTCCGCGATCTCGAGGCCCTTCGAGGTCTCGACGATCACCTTCTCGCCGCTGCGGATCTGCAGACCGTTCGGGGAGAAGAAATAGCTCTTCCCCTTGTTTTTGAATTTGATGCTGATTACTTCGATCAATTTGTTTTCCTCGTTTTCATTCCCGGATCGCGCTGACGGAGAGCAAGCCGAGCACATGCTTGACGGAGACGTTCGTCCGCAGCATGCCCAGGCATTTTTCCATCAGCACTTCGAGATCGTATACTGTCCTGTCGCTCATCGAAAGCGAGCTTTTTCTCCTGCAGAGCATGTCCCGCAGCTGTCGGATCGCGCTCTCGGCAAAGGCGACGGCGGCGGCGTTGTCCATGCCCTCGTTCGCGGCGCACCAGCGGAAGAGCTCGGCCCCGTCGCCCCCGGCGCAGCATCTGATAAAGGCCGCGGCAAGCTTTTCCGTCTCGGGGTCGGCCTTATCCTCGCCCGCGCCGCAGACGATCTCCGCGCAGCGCGAGCGCACGGTCTCGAGCAGCGTCTCCGCGTTTGCGGCGCAGAGCAGGAGGATCACGCCGCGGGGCGGCTCCTCGAGCAGCTTGAGCGCGGCGTTCTGCGCGGGGACGTTCATCGTGTCCGCGTCCTCGATCAGATAGACCTTGCGCTCGGCCTCGTTGGGCAGCACCACCGCGTCGGAAACGACGGCGCGGATCTGATCGATCGTGATCTCGCGTCTTTTCCTTCCCTTGTCGTCGGAGAGGCGCGATACGCGGATCAGGTCCGGATGGATGCCCTCGCGCACCTTGCGGCAGTCGCGGCAGCGCCCGCAGGGGACGCCGTCCTTCGCGCCGCAGAGCGCCGCGGCGGCAAGCCTTTGGGCCGCCTGTTCCCGTTCCTCCGCGGAGGGGGAGAGAAGGATATAGGCGTGGGCAAGCTCGTCCCCGCTTTTGAAGCTAAGCTCTCTCATCTCGTTCCTCCCATGCGGAAACTCTCTATCCGAGATATTTTACCTTATTCAAGGGGCTTTAGTCAACATAAAAAAGCCTTTTCGGGCTCCGTCGGCCTCCCGCATGAGAAAAGACGGAAACCCTGCAAGAAAGTTCCCGTCTTTGCATGGCCGAAACGGCCTTCTCTATACGTTTGTCTGTCCGACGAGCCTTGTCCGCCCCGACAGCCGGGTCTCGCCGCGCAGCCCGGCGCTCTCTACCGCAAGCACGCCGCCGGGTTCTTCCAGCTCCGCTCTCACGGGGGCGCCGCCTCTCTCGGCCAGCGCCGCGGCGACGGCGGCGCTGCCGCTGGCGCAGGAGTTTTCCCAGCACATCGTCCCGCTCTCCGGAACGAAAACGAGCGGCGTGAGCCGCAGGCACGGCGCCTCGCCCTCGAGGAACATCATGCCGAAGGCTTTCGCGCCGAGCGCGGCGCAGATCCTTCGCGCCGCCTCTTCCGCGGCGTTCCTGTCGTCCCGCAGCGTGAAAAAGGCCGAGCCCGGCGTGACGATCGCGTGGGAGATCCCCTCCATCTGCACGACGGCGAGCGGATCCCGCAGCGCGCCGAAAGGAAAGACCCTCTCCTCGAGCAGGCGCGCGGGCGGCATCCGCACCGAGGCGAGGAAGGTGTCCGCCGATTCCCGGCGCAGGCGTACCTCCACCTCGCGCGAGACGCCCCGGACGCGGAGCCCAAGCGTCTCCCAGCCGCTCTCGTCCGCCGCAGAGCCGCGGCGCAGCACGCTCAGCGCGGCCGCGCTCATCGAGGCGTTGCCGCAGAATTCTCCGCCCGCCATGGACAGCTCGACGGGCGCGGCGCTCTCGCGCGGCAGGCGCACGAAGCCGACCTGCTCGACCTGCGGGAAGCGCTCCATGATCCGCGCGGCCGCGGCGCTCTGCTCCTCCGGCGCGACGGGGCTCTCGACCAGGGCGGTGATGTTGCCCGT
>JBGUZD010000113.1:0-3738 GCA_045222695.1 Candidatus Limivicinus sp. | reverse complement strand
TTTTTTATAAGAGCCAGCCCCCCGCCGGGGTTTGGGGTGGGGTGGGGTGGGGGCCCCGCCCCCCCGCCCATCGAAACGAGCGAAGCGGATCATCCCGTACGGGACTCCCCGCCTGCGGGCGGGCCGCCTCGCATCTTCGTGTCCCCCAGCCTTTGGGGAGGGCTTGGGAGGGGGCGCGGCGCCCCCTCCCATCGAATCGAGCGAAGCGGATCTTCGCGCGCCTTCGGCGCGCCACCAAAAAGAAGCCTCACCTTTCGGTGAGGCTTCTTTTTGGTGAAGAAGTGAATTTGAAATCCGAACCAGCTGCCAAGTCAGCATGGGGTGAGCGCGAGAGGGGACAGGAATCCCCTTTCGCGTTTGAGCGAAGCGGATCATCCCGCGCCGGAGGCGCGGCACCAAAAAAGAGAGAGTCCTGTTCGGACTCTCTCTTTTTTGGTGACCCGTACGGGACTCCTTGCCTGCGGGCAAGCCGGGGCGCGGCTCTGACATGCCACCGGCATGTCATTCACTCCCGCGCCCTTCGAGTCCCGCGAAAGACGAGGAAATCAAAAACACACGCCCCTCCGGATGGAGGGGCGTGTATTTTTGGTGACCCGTACGGGACTCGAACCCATGTTACCGCCGTGAAAGGGCGGTGTCTTAACCACTTGACCAACGGGCCATAAAAAAGGCACATGTTACATGTGCCTTTATGGTAGCGGCACCTGGATTCGAACCGGGGACACTTCGGGTATGAACCGAATGCTCTGGCCAACTGAGCTATGCCGCCATACGCTATCGAAACAGCATGAGAATTCTATCAGACGGCAAGCCTGTTGTCAACAAAAATTTTCCCTGAAAGCGCAGAAATTTGATCGTACGCCGCAAAGTCCCTCAAGCGGGCAGGAAAACGCAGGGGTCGACGCATGCGCCGCTCTGGCGCAGCTCGAAGTGCAGATGGGGCTCCTGGCCGATCTCGCACAGGGCGCTGCGGCCCACCGTGCCGATCGTGACGCCGGGGTCGACCCACTCGCCCTCTCCCACCGCGGTATCCTCGGCGAGGTTGGCGTAGACGCTGCGCATGCCGTCGCCGTGGTCGATGGTCAGCACGGTGCCGTACAGCCCGTCGTGCACGATCGAGACGACCTGGCCGCCGCGCGCGGCGAGCACGCTCGCGCCCTCGGCGCAGGCGATGTCGACGCCCCGGTGCGTACGCCAGTCGCGCATCGTCACGTCATAGGCCAGCGCGCTGACGGTGTACGGCCGCTCGATCTCGCCCAGCACGGGCCAGACGTAGACGGCCGGCGCGGCGGGCGCGGATACCTCCGCGGCCTCCTCGGGCTCCGCGGGCGCGGGCTCCGCGAGCGCGTCGGCGCGCAGCTCGGGCGGCGCGATCTCGCTCTCGTCGATCCAGTCGCTGCCCTCGGCCGCCGGGGCGATCACGGTCTCCACGCGGTGGCTGCCGATGACGCTGTCCGTGCTCTCGGTCTTCTTCATGGCTTCATTCCCCGTCGCCATCACCCAGGCGGAAACGCCGATGACCGCGGCGCAGAGGAAAAGGACGATGTAAAAGCCCTTCCCCGTCAGAAATTTCTCCGGGCTCTTGCCGGAGCTGCTGCTGTTCATATAACTACCTCCGTTTGCAGGTTTTTCCTTGCAGTCCTATTCTTGCCCCGAAACGAAGTCTTTATACGAAAAAAAGAGGAAGCCGGCAAGGCTTCCTCTTTTTTTCATGCTTTCCGTCTTTACTTGATGTTGAAGAAGGCGGCGCGGCCGGGGTACTGTGCGGCGTCGAAGAGCTCCTCCTCGATGCGGAGCAGCTGGTTGTACTTCGCCACGCGGTCGCTGCGGGACGGCGCGCCGGTCTTGATCTGTCCAGCGTTGACGGCCACAGCCAGGTCGGCCAGGGTGGTGTCCTCGGTCTCGCCGGAGCGGTGGGAGACGATGGCGGTGTAGCCGGCGCGGTTGGCGGTCTGGATGGCGTCGAGGGTCTCGGTCAGCGTGCCGATCTGATTGACCTTGATGAGAACGGCGTTGGCCGCGCCCATGTCGATGCCCTGCTTGACGCGCTTGGCGTTGGTGACGAACAGGTCGTCGCCGACGAGCTGCACGCGGCTGCCGAGGCGCTTCGTCAGGCGGACCCAGCCTTCCCAGTCGTCCTCGCCCAGGCCGTCCTCGATGGAGATGATGGGGTACTTGCTGCAGAAGTCTTCCCACATATCGATCATCTCGTCGCTGGTCATGACGGTGCCGCGCTTGGGCAGGTGGTACTTGCCGTCCTCGGGATCGAACCAGTCGGACACGGCGGCGTCCATGGCGATCATGAAGTCCTCGCCGGGCTTGAAGCCGGCCTCCTCGATGGCCTTGACGATGACCTTCAGCGCGTCCTCATCGGCGCCCAGGTCGGGAGCGTAGCCGCCCTCGTCGCCGACGCCGGCGGCGGGCGTGCCGTTGGCCTTCAGGGTCTTCTTCAGCTGATGGAAGACCTCGGCGCACATGCGCAGCGCTTCCTTGAAGCTCTTCGCGCCGACGGGCATGATCATGAACTCCTGGATATCGACGCTGTTGGAGGCGTGCGCGCCGCCGTTGAGGATGTTCATCATGGGGACGGGCAGGGTCTTGGCGTTGACGCCGCCGATATAGTTATACAGGCTCATGCCGGAAGCCTCGGCCGCGGCCTTCGCGCAGGCGAGGGACACGCCGAGGATCGCGTTGGCGCCCAGGCGGGTCTTGTTGGGGGTGCCGTCGATCTCGCAGAGCATCTTGTCGATGGATACCTGATCGAGCACGTTCAGGCCGAGCATGGCCTCGGCGATCTCGCCGTTGACGTTTTCGACCGCGATCGAAACGCCCTTGCCGCCGTAACGGGACTTGTCGCCGTCGCGGAGCTCGCAGGCCTCGTGGATGCCGGTGGAAGCGCCGGAGGGGACGGCCGCGCGGCCGACGGTGCCGTCGTCGAGGGTAACTTCGACTTCGACCGTGGGGTTGCCGCGGGAGTCAAGGATCTCGCGCGCGAGAACGTCGACGATCTCAAGATACTGTTTCATGTTTTGTCCTCCTGTAAAAGGCAGATTTCTCTTGGATTATAACCTATGGAGAACGAAAAATAAAGAAGAAAGTGTAATTGTTTTGACGTTTTTTTGCGCCGTTCCCGCAGAACAGGAACGGCGCGTCCGATCAGATCGCAGGGGACGGCGTCCTCGGCGGCCCGCCCCGGCTCTGCGACATCAGCAGAACGACAGCGTATAAATATATCGGGCTGTTGGAGGGAAGCAACGCAATCTGTCGTTGATTGCGGTGCTTTGCTGTGATATGATTATCCCAAAAATCAAAATTTGACGAGGTGAGGAAATGGACACATATATTGAAGATTTTTGGAAAGCGTTAGATGAATTAGTGAACAATTCAGAGATTATCATTGACAGGCCAAAGGGAACAGCACATCCAAAGTATCCTGATTTCATGTATAAAGTTGATTATGGATATTTGAAAGAAACATCATCTATGGATGGAGCCGGAATAGAAATCTGCACTACGTCTTTGATACGGATTGCGGCGGCATAAGACCGAGGGCTCGTTTTTCGGGCAAAAAGGGCTCGTTCGAGCCCTCCTGTGAAGTCGGGTATGGACCCGGCTATATTTTTTGCCAAAATAGTTGACAAGTCAACATTCTAGACGTATACTTGACAAGTCAACGAGTTTTAAATAGGAGGATGTTTATGGATCAGGCGGGGAGATACATATCCGTATTGATGAGGC
>JBGUZD010000112.1:0-2493 GCA_045222695.1 Candidatus Limivicinus sp. | reverse complement strand
CAAAGCGTTTTTTATAGCGTCGGTTGAGCGTGTCGAAATCGCCAAGCTCATAGGTGACGCAGGGACGCGGTCCGACGACGCTCATATCTCCCTTGAGAATATTGAACAGCTGCGGAAGCTCGTCGATGCTCGTATCCCGCAGAAAACGTCCGACCTTTGTCACGCGCGGATCATTTTCGTAGTTGAACAGTCCCGCGTCCATTTTTTCGGCGTCCACGACCATGGAGCGGAATTTAAGCATTTTGAAAATACGTCCGTCCTTCGTTCTTCTGCCCTGGGAGAAAAACACGGGGCCTTCCGAATCGCGTTTGATCGCCACGGCCACGATGATCCACAGCGGCGTCAGCAGGATCGCGAGGATACCGGAGGAAACGATATCAAAAAGCCTTTTCAGGATCAGATTGCATTTGAGCATGCTCATGTCCTTTCCATCCTGCTTCAGGAAAAGAAATACGTCTCGAAGAGGTCCTCAAAGCGCTCCTCGCGCTTGATGAGTTCGGGCTCTTTTCCCCCGATATCCAGCACGGGAAAATTGGGGAGGATGAAGGGCGGCTTCATCACGATCGAATAAGAGCCGCAGTTCCCTATCACGACATAATCGCCGACGGCCAGCTCCCCGCAGTAGTTCTTCTGCAGGATATCTCCCTCGATGCAGGTAAAGCCGACGATATCAAGCCTGTCATAATGCTTTTGCTCTCCGCCGCCCGGGATGATCTCCATCGGCGGGTTCACGCCGGACATGCTGATGTTTTTTTGGGAACCTAAGGTCGTAGCAAAAGGCTTGCCGCGGACAGTCTTGATCGTCTTCACCTTTGCGACGAAACGCATGCAGTCGCCCGCGAGCGCCGTTCCCGGCTCGACAAAGAGCGTCGGCGAGTCGGTCTGTGTGCCGAAACGCTCCGCAAAGAGCTTCGCGGCGCGAGAGGCGTAATCATCAAAGCTGATCGAATCGACGCCAAGCTGCGCCCGGAGGCTCTCAGGCATTCTCCCGAAGATACCGCCGCCGAGATCGAGGATCTCGGGGCGCATGCCGTAGTCCGATACGACGCGGTCATAGATCCGCAGCATGCCGGAAGCTCGTTCCGTCCAAAAGCGCGGATCCCGCTTGGCAAAGTGCGCCTGAAGGGCACGCAGATGCAGATTGGGGATCTCTTTGATCGTGCGGAGCGCGCTATCGAATTTCTCATCCTGAACGTCAAAGCCGAAGCGCGAGATTACACCGTCGCCGACGTCATAGTTGCAGCGGATCCCGATCCCCAGCTGCGCATCCGGGTTTTCAAGAGCGAACGAGCGGATCGTTTCGAGCTCTGCCAAAGAATCGACATTGATCAGTCCGCCGGCCAGGAGCAGCCCTTCCGCTTTTTTCGCGTCCTTGACCGGCCCGTTCCAAATGATATGACGCGGCTCGACGCCGGAACGGAGTGCGATCTCCAGCTCCATGTCCGAGACCACCTCCGCCCAGCCGCCAAGCCGATCGACGGTTTGAACCAGGCGGGGGACATAGTTGGTCTTATAGGAATAAGCGATCCGAAACTTTGGATAATAGCGTCTGAACGCAGTCTCAAGCTCCCTGTAGTTCTGCTCAAACCGTTCGGAATCCAGCAGATAAAAGCTCTCGCCGTATTGAAGCGACAGAGAATTGAGTAAAGAGCCCGTCAAACCTTTTTGCACGGATTACCTTCTCCTCTTTTTCGAGCATTGATATACTTGACGACAGATTCCACGCCGATGCTCAGTTCGCTTTGGTTTTTCAGCAGGAATTCCACAGAAGCGCGCTGCGCGAATTTTTCGTAATCTCTGAGCTCCTTCATATGCACGAAAAAGATCCTGTTGATTTCATCAATATCCGTAATCTTGGATGTATCGCAGAAGGAGCGCGAAAGGATCGCGCGCGTCGATCCGAGACGATAATGCTCAAGGATGATCTTTTCCGCAGGGATCATACCGTGTCCGATCCTGGCAATTCCGCCGAAGCCATACGGGATACCCTTAACGGCGATCCTTCTGCAAAGACGCTCGACCGTGCCGTTCGTCAGCAGTTCGAACATAAAGTCCAGACCGTATGAAAGATGGAGATCGTTCAGCCCGATATGGATCTCGTCGATACCCGGAAGACGAAGCACCTGATCAAGGCAGGCGTCAGCTTCTTTTGTCTCCAAAAGAAGCATCGTCTTGGCGCGGCCGTCGACTGCCGAAAGAAACTTTTTGACTTCATCAGGCGTTTTCCAGTACGGCAGCATGACGATATCCGCTCCCGCGTCGATCACATCATCGATCTCTTTTCGGGAGCCCTCATGCCAGTGATTGACTCTGACCAGCAACTCGGACGTTGTCAGGTACGGTTTGATACGAGAAATGTCTTCGACCGTATGATGAGAAATAACAGTATCTCTTCCGTACTGTCTCTCCTCTTTACCAATGGTCTCTAGATCTATCCAGATACGGTCAACGCCGTATTTCTCGGCTATCAGCGCGACTCGAAGATCGTTGGTA
>JBGUZD010000111.1:0-2945 GCA_045222695.1 Candidatus Limivicinus sp. | reverse complement strand
GGCCGCGTTTTCCCCGCCCACGGCGGCGCGGGCATGCGCCGGGAACGCCGTCCCGCCTTGTTCGGCGCGCTCGAGCTCCTGCGCGAGCCGCACGAGATAATCCCGCAGCGCGGCAAGCTGTTCCTCGGCGCCGCCGCGCGCCTGCGGGGGGAGCTCATAGCTCATCGGTAATCACTCCCCGTCTCCAGGATGCGCGAGATGGACATCAGACGCATCTCGCCCCGCCCGGACAGCCGCAGCTGCAGATGGTCGCAGCGGTGCGGCCGCACGGGGAAGAGATAGTGGCCCGTCCCGGCGCCGGAGGCCGTGACGCTGCCCGCGCTGTGCCACACGCCGTCGGAGTCGTACTGCACGTCCACGGAAAGAGAAGCGCCGGCGGCCATGCTCAGGCGGATGTTGTAGCGCGAAACGCGCTTGTTTTCCGGCAGACGGAAGCTCTGGATGCCGGTCACGGCCATCCACTCCGGCTCGTCCTCCCGCGTCGTGCCGGTCACGGGCGACGAGCCCAGCAGCGCCAGCAGCTCGCCGTTCGAAACGGCGAAGAGCTCCTGCCCGACGCGGGCAAAGTCCGTCACGCGCAGGCCGTCCTCGCGCAGCCACAGCTCGCGCTCGATATCATAGACGAAAAGCACGCTCTGCTCCGCCTCGTCGAGCATCGAAAGATAGTATTTCCCGCCGATCACGCCCGCGGCCGCGCCGTGATAGGGCGTCGTGCCGAGCGGCGCGGACACGCTGCGCGGGAAGCCGCCCTGCCAGGCGCAGACCTCGGCGGGGGACTTGTAGAAGAGCGTTTCGTTGACGACGGCGAGGGACTTGGCGCTGCCGCGCTGCACGCCGCGGCACACGGTCTCGGCGACGCCGTGCGCGCCTTCGGCGGAGACGGACACGCGGTGGATGCGGTTCTCCTTGAAAAAGATCGGCGAGCCGAGATAGTTCACCGCTCCGGTCCACGGCCCGTCCGAACCGACGGAAACGCTCCACGCGTCGGTGGAAAGGCCCTCGAAGCGCCGCCAGTTGCGGAAGTCGCCCAGCGCGCAGCAGCAGATCTCGTTGACGGCGCGTCCGTCCTCGCCGATGCCGTAGCGGCAGCCCCACAGGCGGTTCCGGCATTCGCACACATAGTCGAGCGTCGGGACGCTCCTGCTCAGGGAGAGCGCCGCGTCGGACGCGGCGAGCGAGAGATCCGGCAGCGCGTCCACGAGGATCCAGTCCTGCTCGTTCTCTCCGCCGCCGAGGGCGTGCAGGATCTTGGTCCCGTTGAGCTCCTCCGCGCTCGCGCCGGAGATCGTCACGGCGTCGTTCACGCGGAAAAGGGAGGGGATCGCGCCGAGCGTCGTGAAGCGGATGCGCAGATATACGGATTCGACGCCGATCCACTGGCCCTGCGTCTCGGACCACTGGCGCAGCAGGCGGCGCTCGCCGGAGGTGTCGATCCAGTAATCGCCGTTCTGCGGCGAGACGGGCTCGTCGGACTGCGTATACGCGGCGCTCACGGCCGTGCCGTCGAAGCGGCAGAGCTCGTAGGACGCGCTCTGCGGGCCGTAGGAGGCCTCGAGACTGCCGTGATCCGTCAGATCCTGGGTGTTGAGATAGACCTTGTCGGGGAACACGACGATGTAGGCGCCCATGCCGACGAGCTGCTTGTCTCCGGCGGAAAGGCCCGTCACGGGCGTGGGCAGAAAGTCATAGTACAGCGTGCCGTCCTCGCCGACGTAGGCGAGGGCCTGCTTTTCCAGCAGGGCGCGGGCGCGGCGGTGCGTGTCGCTGCGCCGCTTTCTTGTGGAGAGCAGCGGCGCGTGATCCGAGGAGAGGTTTTTGGTGTCATACCACGCGCCGTCGCCGATGCGCAGACGGTGGTCGTAGCCGCCGAAGCCGTCGATCACGTCCTGCTCGGTCTGCTGAAAGCGCATTTTCGGGTAGATCGGCATGTCACGTCACCTCCTAAAACGCGAAGCGCGTCCCGCCGTGCAGCGGCAGATGCGCGGCGTGGTAGGCGTTCCACCACTGGCCGTACTCCGCGTTGTACAGGGCGATCTGCTGGTTGTAGCGCGCGGTCTCGGCGTTGGCCGCGGCGATCATGGCGATGAGATAATGCGTATAGACGCCCTCGCAGTAAGGGAAGGGGATCAGCAGCGTCTCCGCGCCCGTGGAATAGGGCGTGAAGGCCGCGTCCGCGGCGAGCCCCTCGTGCGTGGAGAGGACTTCGGCGAAGATCTTCCCGTCGAGAGCGGAGAGCCAGCGCAGCTTTTCCGCCGCCGTATAACTGTTGGGCTCCTTGAGATCCACGTTGGCGATGATCTCGTTGACTGTCATGGATGCTTCCTCCTTGCGGGAGCGTTATTCGGTCTTGCTCCTGAGCGTCTCCTGCGCCTCGTACATGGCGTCCTCGGCGGCCTGGGCGCGCGCGATCTCGGCCGCGGCCGCGGCGGGGACGCGGCTTTTCTTGCCGCGCGGCAGGATGTAGCTCACGCCGTTGACGCCGACGAAGAAGTTGGGGTCCTGGTTGGCGTTGTTGCGCGGGATGAAGACCTCGACGAGCTTTTCGGTTTCTTTCATGCTGGATGCTTCCTCCGTTTCATGGTTTGTTGAAAAGGAGGGCGGAGAGCCGCCCTCCCCGCTTTGGATCAGTTGGCCGTGTCGCTGGCGCTGTAGGAGCTGCAGCTCATCACGCGCAGCAGACGCTCGGGGTAGAGGATGGTCGCGCCGTTGGTCTCGAACTTGTAGCCGATGGTCGAGAACTGGTTGAGCGGGCCGCCGATCTCGCCCTTGTCGTGGATGATCATCTCCAGCGCGCCGCCCTCGGGATCGATGATGCCGAAGCTGTCCTTGCCGAAGAAGTAGGTGGCGTAGACCGCGCCGCCGTTGGCGTTGGCGACGGTCAGGCTCTTGATGACGGGGGCGAAGACGTCCTCGATGAAGCGCACGCCGTGCAGCTCGCCGATCTC
>JBGUZD010000110.1:0-29126 GCA_045222695.1 Candidatus Limivicinus sp. | reverse complement strand
TGAACAGCTCCTCGGGGGCGGCGTACTTGTGCGCCTCGATCCAGCCCTCGCACTCGCGCAGGTCGTGCGCGACGGAGGGGTGGATGATCGCGTAGTAGCGGCCGTTGATGCGCGGCACGCGGTTCTTCTTCAGGATCGTGACGGCCTTGTTGATCATGGCGGGGGTGAGATGGCAGACGTAGGTAGCGTTCTCAACGAGATCGCTCTGTTTCTGCACCTCGGTCTTCGTGCCGTCGGCAATCGTGACCTTGTCGCAGTAGAGGACGTTGGCGTTGGTCAGCAGCGCGTCACGGATGAGCTTCTCCTGGGTCTGCGCGGCAGAGGCGCCCATCTCCTCGGTCGCGCCGAGGATCACGTCATCGTAGGCGCGCAGCTCCAGACGGTCGGTGATGGCCGTGAAAGTGCCGTACTGGGCGATCGTGCCGGTGATGGCGGAAACGCCGAACTTCTGCGCGTCGGGAATGACGCCCTCGACGAGCTGGCCGGCGGGGGCGAAGGTGTTCCACTTGCGCCACTCCACCGTGCCCTTGTGGTTCTTCGGCAGGGGCTGACGCTTGGCGAACTGCGCGTAGAACTGCTCGACGCGCGCATTCTCCAGCAGCTCCGTGTCGTAGAAATCCTTCAGCTCCGGGGTCAGCGTGTTGCTGCCGGAGAATGCCTGCGACTGCGAAGCGTCGTAAGCGTTGGGATAGTTGGTAGTGCCGTTCACGAGCGAGCCCGCGTCGGCAAAGAACTGGATGTCAAAAAGATGCTTTTCCATTTCACATAAATCCTTTCGTAGATGTCGGGCTTACCCTCCCGGAAGGATATGCTTGCCCTCATAGGCCGCTTCGCGGATCCTTCGCTTGAGGTCTTCCCGCTGCTCCCTTGGCATTTCGCGGTAGGGTCTCCTGCCGACAGACGCGGCCTGGGAGCCGTTTTCGGCCGGTCTTGCTGCCCCGGCCCGGACGGAAGCTGCCACGGCCTCGCTCGCTCTTTGGGCGATAGCCTGTGCTTCTGCCTGGCGAATTTCGGGATGGAGGGCATAGTATGCCTGCTCCACAGTGATTTTTGCTTTAGGGTTCCCGACAAGCGCAACGAATGCATCGTTTTCAAACTCTCTCATCAGATCAAATCCGGGGATCTTTTCTTGCAGACCGGCGGACTGTTTGATGAGCTCGTTCAATAGATCCTGCGCTTTTTGTTTCTTTTCCATCGCTTTGTCAAAAGCAGCCTGCAGCTCCTTTTCGCGCTTCTCTTTGAACCGTGCGACATCCTCGTCGGCCTTTGCGATCTTGAGTTTGTGCTCGATCTCGTCGTCGAGACCGTTCTCGATGGCGCTGCTCTGGGAAAGACTGCTGTCGGCCCTGAAGCGCTCGACCATCTTCTCATAGAAGTCGGGGCTCTCTGGGTCAAGCTGGTAACGCTCGGCGAAGAACATGTCCATCGGGGCGCGGGCGCTTTCGCGGTCGATGTACCTCTGTGTACGGTCCCGCTCGCTTTTCACGCGTTTTCTGATGGTGTCCTGCACCTCTGCGTCATACTCGGTCTTGTAGTCGCTCTTGATCTCGTCCCAGGATTTGCGGTCGGCGGCACCGCTCTCGGGCGTTTCTGCCTCCTGTGCGGCGGCAGGCGGAGTAGCGGCGGGTTCCGTTTTGTCCGCGTCCGTCTCGGCAGCTTTGCCCTTAAATGCGCCCTTTCTGATCTTGTCCTTCGGGACGCCGAGCGCCTCAAGGCGAGCTTCGGTGCTCTGCCCGGCGGCGGCAGCGTTTGCGCCCGTGCTCTGCCCGGCGGCGGCAGGAGATACGCCCGAGGCTCCTCCGTCCCCCGCCGATGCGCCTTCGGCAAAGAACTGGAGATCGAGCCTTTTTTCATTCAGCATAAAGATGCCTCCATATCAGATTGAGCGGTGCAAACCACTCTGCAGCCATTTTACAAAAAAGCGGCTTTGGATTTCTAACACCCTAAGAGCAGAAAAATAAAAAAAAGAGGCAGATTTCTCTGCCTCTTCCTCTTATGAGTTCTTTTCGAGCCACTCGGCAAATGTCTTCTTTCCTGACGTCGCCGCCGACCAGATGGCCTCTGCCTGCTCTTCCGTCAGCCTGCCGGCTTCGATTTCGCCGCGGAGATACGGCCCGGCTTCTTCCTGCTTCACGCTGCCGTTTTCGTCCGTATCCATCGCGCTGACCGCGCTCTGATAATCGCTCCAGGAGACGCCGTGCGGATAGACCTTCTCGAGATACGTGCGTTCGACCTTGCTCTCATAGGTCTTGATCTTCCAGTCCGGGCGGACTGCGCCCACGGTCGTATTCCAAAGGGCAAGCACGTCGCGCGTCAGATTGGCCGCTCCGATGCCGCTCAACTGCGAGATGCCCTGCAGCGACTTATAGATCTTCCCCCACTCGGTCATGTTGCCGTAGTAGGTCACCTTCGTCGGCTTGTCCAGCTTGCCGTTGGCCAGCCGCGCAGTCTCCTGCCAGATCTTCACGGCGTCAAGGATCGCGTCAAAGGCGGCGCTTGCCATGTCCTTCGACTTGTAGCCCTGCAGCGTGGAGTACATGCTCTTCACGTACGGCAACTTTCCGATGATCGTCAGATCCTGCGCGAGATTGCCGCTCATAAGCGATGCGAGGATGCTCTCCGTCGTTTTCTCGCCGCGGATCCTCGCGGTCACGCCCTCGCCGAGCATCGCCTCCAGGAACTTCTGCCAGAATTCGTCGTTGTCGTCGTCGCGGAAGGCGTCCGCCACGCTCTCGACCACGGCGGCGAAGGCCGCGCTCGCTGCGTAAACGCCGAAGGCTGAGCCGAGCTTGGCAGAGTTTCGCCGCCATGCGCCATGCTTTCCGTTCGCCTTCACGTCAAGATGATAGCCGCTCACAGCGTCCATCAGCAGGTTATAAGAAAGCGTCGGCTCGGCCATAAAGGCCGTCATTGCCTTCGAGTAGAGCGTCTTTCCGCGCATCAGCTCCGAGCGGGTCAGCGTGCTGTCCATGACCTGTGTCGCATAGATGACCTCCCGGAAGAGATCCGACGTCGCGTCGATCAGGGCTCTCCCTTCGAGGCTCTGATTCGTTGCCTTCGCCTGCATCTTGCAAGCCACCCACAGGCGGCCCCATGTCAGTTTGTCGCCCAACTCGGCCAGGCTCATCGAGCCCTCCACGATCTTGTCCTTCCAGCTGTCGTTATGCTCGATCTGCTCGCGCATGCCGCGGCTGATGTTCGTGTCGTAGTAGCCCAGCGACTTCCACACCGCCGTGCCGGAGTTTGCAAGCGCCTCCTTGTAGGCGTTGCGGTTTGTGAAGGCGAAGGCGAGATACTTCGGCGAGATGATCGCCGCCGCTCTCACATAGGACGTCGGCTGCAGAAAAGCGACGCGGAGATTGGCGCCCACGGCCGCGGCCTTGTAATTGCTCATGAGCCCGGCCAGCAGGCCCGTCCCGCGGTCTCCGGCTTCCGTGACGCCGTTGATATCTTTCATCAGCGTGCGGAAATATCTCTGAGCCCGATCTCCGAAGGCCTGCTCCATCGCGCCCTGGATGGTCCGCGTGTCGTATTCCCCGTTCCCGAGGTCGACGCGGTCCTTGTAGTTGAACCATTTGATGGCGTCCAGCACAGGGAGGCCCATGCCGTTGAGCTTGGCCATGTCCGCCATGTGATCGGCGAAGGTGTCGAAGATATCCTCGACGAGCAGCGCGTTCGACGCCTTCGGGTTGAGAGACTTCGACGCGCTCAGGTTGAGCAGCCGGAACATGCTGTTCTGCATGGCCTCGGTATCCTGCATCCCGCGGTCGTTGCTGTCCGTGCGGATCGGGTAGTAGCTCTCCCCTTCGTCGTAGAAGTTGTACCCAAAGCGCCGCATTGAGACCTCGTTGCCCCACTGGGCGCCTTTCACTGCCATAAAGCGCTGCAGGGCCTTCGCCACTGACATCTGCCTGGGCGTGAGCTGTCCGATAATCAAGGACATATCCTCCGGCGTCAGATGGTAGTGATTGGTGTCGACGATCTCGCCGACCTTGCCTTTGATGTTCCCGATGCGGATGCCGCCCTTTGTGATATGCTTCACGGCCTGCTCTCGGCCGATCAGCTGCGAGAGCGCCATGATCTGAGCGGTGGTCATGCGGATCTGTGAGCCGTCCGAGAGCGTGATCTCGTGGATCTCGCTCTTCCAGGTCTTGACCTCTTTGTCGGTGTAGACCTTCTCCGTGAAGTCGATGATCTCCTTGACGTTGAAGGCCATCTTCTCCCAGCCGCGTGCGAAGGCGTCGAACACGGCCTTGCCGCCCTCGCCGAAGCGCCTGAGCACATAGAAGGGCGTACCGTTCTCCCATGCGAGAGCGGATACCACGCTTCCGCGCTCGATCTCGCTCGCGCTGCCGAGACTCTCCATGTGCCGGATATCGGCGTCTGCCGCCTCCTTCACGGTGGCGAAGCGCTCGTTGGCCATAAAACTGTTCATGTTGCGGATCGCACTCGTGATGTTGGAGAGGAGCTTGCTCAATCCCTGCAGCTGCTCGGCGCTCATGGCGTTGACCGTGTAGGCCTCGCCGGTCTGCATCATGTGGTGGATCTCTTCGGTCGTCTCGCGCAGGAAGTCCATCGCCTCCTGGGAGATGTCGAGGTAGCCGCCCAGCCTGTCTTCGGCGTTCTCCTCGCCGTTGAGGTAGCGCTCCTGCTTCGTGAGCACGTCGTTCAGCGCGGTCAGCGCGGCCTGGAACTTCACGTCGGATCGCGTGGTCGTGCCGTTTTTCAGACGGGACTTCGAGCTGAAGTCGATGGAGGCAAGGAAGTCCGCAAGCGGAGCCTTGAGCACTTCGGGCACGTGCATCTTGTCGCTGTTCGTGAGCAGCATCTTCTCGAGACGCTCGACCTTCTCCGCCACCTGGGCGCGGTATTTCCGCTGCCCGGCGGTCTCGGTACGCTTCTCGCTCTGCCGCTGCATCATGTCCTGATAGTGCTCTTTGACCTTCGACACGGCCTCATACTTCGCGGCCTTCTCGCTCATGCGGATCTGCGCGCTTTTCTCCGAGGCCTGCCGCTTAATCTCCTCGATGCGGGCGTTCTTCTGCTCGCGCAGGGCGTCGAGCTTGGCCTTGTCCTTGGCGATCTGGGCGTTGAGCCGCTGCTGTGCCCGGTCTGCGAAGGTCGCCGGCGTCTGCCTGACTCCTTCTCCGAGCATGCGGTCGATGATCTCCCCGGCCGCGGCGTCCACCGCCTCGTTCCAGTTGGCCTCGAACACGTTGCCGTACTGCGGCTTCCACATGTCGAGATAGTCCCCGAGCATGTTCAGCATATCGCCGGGCGCGTATGTATCTTCCGGGAACACGCCCTCGCCGAAAGTGGCGGCGAGCTCACCCCAAAGGCTGTCGATCGTCCTGCCGTTCTCGCTGACGGTGAAGTACCGGCCATAGCGGCGACGGAAGTTCTCATCGCCGGTGTCGCTCCAGTCCTCCGCCGTAAGCTTGACGGGCGTGCTCTTGAGGTAGTCTTTCAGCCGCTCGAGGTTTTCCTTTTGGCTGTCGTCGATCAGAGCATAGTTCCCGTCGACGATATCCTCGGCGATCGCACGGGCACGGTCATAGAGCTCATCATAGGATAGAGTGTCACCGTCGCTCTGAACGAGCCAATCGCCCAACTCGCGGAGTTTCTTCTTGACGCTCTCCCTGTCGGCGCGGCTCTCAAAGCGGCGGAGAAGGTCGTTTGCAAGCCGGTCTGTGTCCTGCTGACGCACGGTCCGCTCGCGGGTCTGCTGCGTCTGCCCCTTCCAGTATTCGGCGCGGGCGCGGAGGATCCGGTTTTCCGCTTCGAGGTTCTTGACGCTGTCCTCCCTGGCCTTCTTCTCTGCCGCCGTTTCTTCCGTCCCGAACATCATGTTCGAGGCGTCGGGGTTCTCGCCGTAATCCGTCACGGCTTCCTCATTTTGGCTCTTGCTTTCCACCGTCTCTTGTGCTACACTATTAGTGGGTAAACCATCGGCGGTTTCGTTTTCGGAACTGTTAACTGCTGCAGCGACCCGCAGCGGGGTGGTTTGCCCATTATTTTTTTCTGCTCTGGCATAGAACGTGTACACAAAGTGCCCGTTGGACTTTCTTTTCACGTCGATGTAAACGGAGTACGGCTTTTTTTCTTCCTTTCCTTGCTCTTTGTACAGGATATCGTTGACGAAGTAATGCCAGATCTCGACGTCCTTGTTTATCTCAGAGGCTTCATCATAGTTTTCCCCGCTCTCAAGGTATCTCGAATCGTGAAGGATTTGATAGTAGTCGTCGGCCAGGTTGAGGGTAACTCTCTTTTCAGCTTTGTTGCCCTGCCGATTGCCATAGGCGAGCTTTCCAACATCAGTTTTCCGGTTTCCGGTTTCGTCAAAGTCTGGGTCGAACTGTGCTTCGATGACCTCTGTCGTCCCGTCTTCATGCTGAACGATCAGTTCGATCGGTTTTTTTGAAAAGACGTTCTGGACAAGCTCCACTACACGCTTTGATTTTTCAGCAGCCGGGTAACCCTCCGGAAAGTTGCTTTCGTAGATCCCTTTTCCGGTTTCCTTGTCGTATCCCAAAAACGTCTGTCTTCTCGCGCCGTCCATCGGGGCGGATATTTTTTTGCCCGTGACCTTCTCGGCGTCGACGTTCTTCTTGTACTCACGGACGGCGCTGTCAAAGTCTTTGAGGATCTCGTCATAGGCGTCCTCGATCGCTCGTGCCGCCCGGTAGACTTCCTCGTTGTCGTGGATATCCACGTCGGCATAGGCGCTCTTGAACTTGTCCGCAATGCCTTCGATGGTATCGCGCACGCGCTCGGCGAGCGTCATGTTCTCCCGCACGAGGCGGCGGATCTCGGCGCTGTCGCGGACCATCGTCTGACAGGCGTTCGCGACAAGCTCGTCCACGGCCTTCCCGTAGCTGATACCGGGCTCGAGCTTCATCTGCGCCTGCACAAGGGCCTCAAACTCCGCGGGGCTCTTCTGGAGAATGTGCGTGAGGACATGCTTTTGCAGGGCCTCATACGCGGTAGGCGCTTTCTCCTGGAAGGAGTGCACGACCTCATGCCCGATCACGGTAGCGGCGAGCGTCTTTTTTGAGAGGTTGCCGGCCTTGATGTTCACAAAGATGGTCCCGTCTCCGATGTAGGTGCCGCCGTCTGCCGGGTGCCCCTCAAAGAAAACAAAGTGATATCCCATCGCGTCGGCAAGACGCTGGGCCATTGCGACGACGCGCTTCTCTTTCTTGGAAAGACTGTCGACGTCGACGCCGCGATAGGTCCGGCCGTTGAACTTGCCGCCCTTCATGCTGACGCTTCCCTTTTTGCCCTTTGAGGTGTCGGCTTTCTGCTTTGTCTCGGCTGCCTTTGCCCGGTTTTCCTTCTGGGCCTCGGCTTTGGTTTTGGCCTGCCGCGCTCTCGCCTCCGCGGCCTTTCTGCCTGCGGTCATGGCGAGGTCGAGCTGCGCATCGGTCATTTCCCGGAACTTGTGCGGATAGTTCTCGCGCGCCTGAGCGACGGTCATATCGGTATGCGCGCCCAGCACGTCAGCGGCAAACGACCACGCCTCCGTGAATGTCTCTACGTTCTGCCCCGCGTGATATCCGCGCATGATGAGCCCCGCGTCAGATCTGCCCCTCACGGCGCTTGCAAGCTGCACTCTTTCGTCTGTCACGGATTCCGCGGACGATGGAGCGGAAGACTTCTTCTGCGTCTCTGCAGCCTTCTGCGCGGGCGCTGCGGCCTTGCGGGCAGCGGTCGACACGGTCTTGTCGCTTCCGCGAACGGCTATGCTTTCGGAGGTTTCGAGCAGACTGACCATGCCGTCGCCCGTGAAGCTGTCGGGAAGGATCCTCTCCATCGAGGATACCTCTCCGTCGGCGTCATAGAAGACGATCGACATACCGTCCGAGGATTTCGATACGACCTCGGCCGCGGGCGTCTGCTTCCCGTCCTGGTAGATGCGGTCGCCCTTTTCCAGTCCGTCAAGGAACTCCGAATAGACCGACCTCTTGTCCCGAAGGTACGACTGCCGCTCGGGAGTCTGGCTCTCAACGAGGCTGCGCGCCTGATCGTAGCCGGCTTTCTCGGTGGCGGCTCTCGCCTCCGCGCTTCTTCCCTTCTTTGCTGGCTGCTCCTCGGTCTGAACGGCCTCGGCCTGTGCGGTCTCTGTCTGCTGATCTGCTGCGGGCTTGACGGTCTCCGTCTCCTCGACGGGGGCAGCCGTCTCTTCGCTGATCTCTTCCTGAGAAACGGCGCTCTCTTCGGCGCTGTCCGGTTCGACAACGGATATTTCTCCGCGGCTCTCAAGCTCGCGCTGATATCCTTCCGGATCCGTCATGGCCTTCCGGATCTCCGCATCCAGCGCTTTCTTCCCGATCTTCTCGAACTGAGAGACGCTGATGCTCCCCTTCTTGCCTTTGGATTTCTGCTTGTCGATCTTCTTCTGATACTGCTCGGCCAGGGAGATTAACTTCCCGTCTCCAGTCTCCCGCGCATAATCGACGATCTCCTGCGCTTCCTCGGGGGTGACGAGGGTGACATTCCTGCCGATCGCGTTCGCGCCAACGCCGAACAGCGAGAGAACGACCGTTGACAGCGTGGTGATAAATCCCTGCTCGCTCCACGGGAGCTGACCTTCCATAGCTTTGAGGAAAGAGATATCATCCTCGCCGTTGATCGTATGGCCGAGCACCGCTTTCTCAACGCCGGGGCTCGCCCAGTCTGACGCGGCTTCTTCGACGTTTTCGCCGAGGCCTTCGATCACTTTGCCGACGGCTTTTCCCGCCTTGCTTCCGGCGATTGCCGAAACAATGCGGCCCGCCGTTGTATCTGCGAAGGCGTTCAGCAGTTTGCCGACACCCTTCGGCACGGTACCGCCGCCGAAAAATCCGGCGACGTCGAACATGCACTCCGTCAAATACTCGATAGTCCCCTTCTCGACGCCGATGTAATACGCCTGTTCCGGCGTAGCTCCCGCATCATACGCTTCCTTCGCGGCAGCGCCTGCGGCGGATGCGGACATGGCCATCTTGGCGGCCTCCGGGGATCCTGTCATAACGGATATCCCGATCGAGGGGATCATGTTGCCGACGACTGCGGCCACGTTCCCTGCAAGCTGGACGCCAGCGTCCTTATCGGACATGGCGTTCTGATAGTCCTCCTGGCCGAGGTACTCTTCCCCCTCCGCGTTCTTTATGTACGGCGAGACTGCCTCCGTCAGTTTGTCGCCGATCTCATAGGCCTTCCCTGTCAGCCACTTGGCGTTTTCTTCCTTATCGGTGGATCCTGTGAGAGCCGGAAGAGCGAACTGCTTCAGCGCCCACACAAGCCGGTCTTCGTTCTTGCCGAGAGCATCTTTGACCGGTCCCGTCACGTTTCCGAACATAAGTGTGAAATTGGATTTGCCGAGGCCCTCTTCGATGCTTCTGTTGGCATGATGGAATCCGGCGAAGAAGGTATCCTTCATGTTCTGGCCGAGACTTCCGTCTCCGGCCTCATAGCTGTCCCAGATCTGTCCGAGCTTGTCCTGGAAATCCCGGTCGAGCTCGACCTGCCGCACGAGCGCTGGCGTGCCGAAGTTCTCCTTCGCCTGGCTGTAGATGGCTGATCCGCTCTCGCCGATGTTCTGCAGAAGGTTCCCGTCGCCCGGCGTGTAATCTCCCCAAATTGATCCGAGGCGCTCATAAAGATCTTTCGCTCCCTGGATCTGGTCGCGTACGCCTGCGATACCGAACGGCGTGTCCGTCTCTTTCGAGTTGGCTCTGAAGCCAAGACGGGAGGCGCCCGCGTTGAGCAGATTGGTGACGCCGCCTTCCCACATGCCCTTCGTCATTCCCGTGTCGATCGCGTCGAGATAGTCGAGGGCCTTGTCCTTCCAGGTGCTTCCCTGCTCTTCCTGCTCGGGCTGAATATCGGCAGGACGAAGCTCGCTCCCGCTCTGCTCCTTGTCCTTTTCTCCGCCGCGGTTTTTGTTGATGTACTCGTTCACCGCAAGGCGGAAGTAGTCGGGCTCTTCCCCTCCGGAGAGCTCTCGCAGGTCTTCCGAGCTGTCTTTATCGCCGATCCTGTACGGCAGGGTCTCGATCTTCCCGCGGTCTCCCGGTCTCAGCGGCAGCTGCTCGTTCTTCGATTTATCCTCGCCGGGGCGGTAAACAGCGTTTTCCCTTCCGCGCCCCATCGCGGCAAGGCCCGCCGAGGAATGGCGAAGGATCTCCTGCAGGTTTGTGCGGAAATCCTCATCCATATCCCCGCCGAGCGCGTCGAGGAGATCGCTGTATTTTTCATGGCGGCTGCGCAGAGAGGCGGAAAGGCTCTCGAGATCCGGCGCGCTGCGTTTCGACACGGCCGGAGCGGAGCGTCTGTCCTCGCTCTCCCGGGAGGCATAGCCCTGCGCCAGTCTGGTGTAGTCCCGCGCATAGCTCTGCACCTCCGGCGCGAGCTTTTTCTGCACGGTCTGCACCGCCTGCCGCCTGCCCTCGCTCGACAGAGACGAGATCTCCCGGCGCAGCGCATCTGCCCCGCCGGTGCTTCCCTTCCGGACGGCAGGTGCGGCGGCGGTGTTCGACGTCTTTTTCTGCGGCGCCGCGGCGTCGATGGTCTTTTTCTTTCCGTCCGAGAGTTTGTCTTTTTTCAGAGTTGCCATCTGCTGACCTCCGGTTTAGCTCAAATGCTTCATGATATTGTTGACCGCCTTGTTTATGGCTGTCGCCGTGCTGGTCGCGCTGGCCACCGTTTTCTCCGCGGCCTTGTCTTTTCTACGGTTCTTATCGACATAAACGGTCTTCGTTTCGGGCGCCGGAGCATAAGCGCCGCGCAGCGCCTCGCCCTGGGCCTCCGACAGACCGGCAGCTGCGTACTCTTCCTTCGTGGGGGCGTAACCCTCCGCAATAAGATCGAGCAGGCGGTTGTAGGCGTCCTTCTGCCTGTTGTATTCGTCGACCTGCCGGTTGTAATTCTCCTGTTCCTGGGCTTTGGCGCGCTCATAGGCCGTGTCGGCGTCTTCCCTCGCGAGCTGCACGTCGATGTTGTACTGCGAGAGCTCGTCGAGATAGCGGTTATAGTTGCTGCGCTCGAGATCCGTTGTGGTGGCGAGCTTGGAATTGAGCTGATCACCCTCGGCGTTCCAGGCATTCAGCGCCATGCCGTAGGTCTCGGGGAGTACCTCGGCGAGCCGCTGCAGATACTGGTCGTACTGCTGCTGGCCCACGCTCTGCGCGTAGGACGAACCGTAGCCTCCGGTGAGAGCGGCCGCCCGGCCCATCGTGTCGCGCATGGCCATCTTGCCCTGCTGCGTGTAGTCCTGCACATACTGCTGATACAGCGGGTCGGTCTTAGAGTCGTATTTGAACGGCCCGCGGCCCATGATCTGGTCGTACAGGCTCTTGATCTGCTCGTCATACTGGCTGCCGTACGTGGGTCTCTGTCCCTTCGCATCTTCCAGCGTCTGCATGGCGCGCTGATAGAAGGCTACCAGCTCGGGATCCGCGGTATCGCCGAAAACAGACGGCATGGTCCTGTCATAGTTCGGCGTGGCTGCGGGCGCGTTCTCCGTCGCGGCGGTGTAACCGCCTCCGCCGCTGCCTGCGCCGGATCCTTTTTTGTTGTTCCCGGTCAGATCCTTTTCAAGGTCGCCGCGATAGATATTATCCTCTCCCTGCGCAGAAGAGAGCGTGGCAGCCTTTATCCCCTGCGCGATCTGCGACGTTGCGCCGGCGCCCTGTGCGGCCTGGGTCTGACGGCCCACATCCTTTACTCTCTCCTCCGGGAGCAGCGGAACATTCTTTGCCATTTCAATCCTCCTTTTCTGTTCTCACAAAATCCGGGTACTCGGACGCGAGAATCTCAAATCCCGTAAAGATCACGTCCAGCATCCGACGGCATGGCGCAGCAGAGCTTTTTCCCGGTCTGCACGCAATGCGGAAATCTCCGACCTTTTTGTTCATCATGACGGTCGGAAGATATTTTTCGCGCTGCTCTTTCACGCACGCGGCGGCCGTAAAGGCGAGGATGGACGCCGCCGCGCAGACGATGTCCTTCCCCTCCGGCGCCGCGCCCGCGTGGCCCTTTACCGTCAGCGTTGTCTCTCTTCGGTTATATCTTGCGACGATCATCCCGCACCTCCTGGCTGGCTGGCGCCTCTTGCCTGGGCGCGCGCGTTGGTCACGCGCGTATTCTCGCCCGTTGGATCCTGCGGCATGCCCGCATTCCCGTCGATCGCACGGGGCATCGGCTGATCCTGCCCGGTAAACCTCGCGGCAAGGTCTTTTGCCGTCTCCGGTTCGTATTTCATGGCCAGGCTCAACGCGTACTGCTTCAACACCTGGTTTTCCTGATACATCCCGCCCATCTCGGTGATGCGCTGGATCAGCTTTTCCTTCCCTTCGAACTCCATCATCATAAGACACAGCATCGTCTGATCGGCCTGTTGGGGATTGAAGAAGCCGAGGTTATAGAACTGGATCGCCAGCTCGTTCTGGCTCATCTTTGTATAGGTGGAAGCCTTCTGCGCCTTGACGTCGATATCGAACACGGGCAGGCGCATCATTTCCTCCCCGCCCACCGTGCCGTTCGGCTGCAATCTGATGTTTTTGTTGGAATAGGGCGTGAACAGTTGCTCGCCGTTCTCGCCGGTGATTCGGAACTGGCGTTCAAAGTTATAGAACTGTCGGATAAGCTCGATAGAAAGGTTGACGACCTCCGAATACGCTCGGTAGCTCGTGCGCGTGCTGTCTCTCGAGCCCTTGCCGGAGGCCTCCTGCAACGCCGCAATAGCGGAGGCCGCCGTCACGCCCTGCGCCGTCGAGCCGGTCGCCGTCTCCGTGTTGCCGGATACCTCGCGCAGCTCGTTGATGCGCGAGTTGAGATATGTGATGTAGTTTCCGGCAAGCGGCTTGTAGGCGATGATCTTCAAGGCGTCGTCGCCCAGGTTGCCGTCCACATTCACGAGAGGCTTGGACAGATCGAGCAGCTCCTCCTCGTTCACGCCCGCGTCATGGCGTTTGAAATAGCGCGGCGTCGCGCCCACCATCGTGTTGCGGATGAAGGCGGTGTCCATCAGGTCGATGGCCGTCTGCGGGTTCTGGCACAGATCCACGAAGCCGTAACCGTACGGCGCGCCCTCGATCGGGAACAGCGCGTCGAACACAAAAGGATAAAGGCCGTGGTCATACAGCGGCTTTCCTTCGTTTTCGGAGGAATAGAGCAGCGAGTCGCATACGAATTTGACGTAATGCAGGGCCAGTCTGCCGTTTTCCCACTTCTTGTAGTAGCAGTCGATCACGTTCGACTTGCCGTCCGTCGGGACGGTGTCGTCGTACATGAACTTGCTCGTTGTGAAGACGTCGCCTTTCAGCTTGTCCTTGAGCTGCGGATACTGCGCTTCCAGTATCTCGTTGTCCATCAGCGTCGAGTGGAAGAAATATTTGCTCTGCTGGATATCCTCGACGCCCGGCTCCCAGAAGAGATTGAGCAGATCCACCTCCTGGATGGAGATGTCGCCCAGGCCGTTGAGCTTCGAAGCGTCCCATACCACCTTGTACACGCCGGTGCCGGTCTTCAGCTTCGACCACAGCGCCTTGCTGTATGTGTCCTCAAAATGATTCTGCGCGAGTACGACGGGGATGATCGAGCTAAGCTTCTTCGCTTCCGCTTCGTCGTTCGGCTCGCGCGGAAGGATGATCGGCTCGGGATAGGCCTCCATGCCGTCCGCGTGCTTGGACACAATGACGTTATGGAGCCAACCGCTTTTCGAGAGGAAGCCGCCGTCCTTGAATTCGGTATTCTTCATCTCCTCCGAGTCGTTTCGCAGTTTCCACCAATTCTCGGCGGCCACTACACGCTTTTCCAGTCTCGCTTTGCCGGTCTTGTATTTTTGCAGGACTGTCTTCAGCTCCTTGAGCTTGTTATCGTCGATAGCCGGCGCCTTCACGATCGGCTCCGTTTCCATCGCGGGGTTTCTTTCGTCCATCATGTCCTCCTCTTTTTCATTTGGTCCAGCGGGTCGTATAGTATCGGCTTGCGTTTCACCGGGCGCAGCGGTTCAACAGGCCGTGACATACAGAAGTATCGCGTCTCGTCCGCGGCATGGTCCTCCATGCTTGTGTCGAGATCTTCCGTCCGGTACTTGTCGTAGACCAGCAGCGGGATCGTGCGGATGAAGGCGCGGCAGTTGGAAAAGATGTACATGCGGGAGTATCCGTTCTTGTCGAACTGAAAGCGATAGTGCATCTGCATCCATCCGGCGATGCGGTTGTTGTCGCCCGGCGTGAAGTACACGCCGTACCTTACGGCGGTCTCCGCGATGCTCACGCCTCTCGACGCGTCCCAGATCGCGGGATCAGCCACTCCGCGGATGGTCTTGCCCTTGAGCCACGGATGCTCTCGCTCGATGCGCGCGATCTCCTCAAACTGTCGGTCGGGCGTCCATTTCACGCCCTCGTTCGGCGTGTCCGTGCAGCCGTAGAGTTCGAGCGCGCGATAGATCGTGCCCTCAAAGTCGACGGCCCACCACGCACAGGAGAAGGGCTTGCCGTAGCCGAAGTCATAGCTTCTGTAGATGTTCCAGCCCGAGGCGGAGCCCTTCGACAAATCGATCGGCTCGATAACGTGGGTCCAGCGTCCCTGCTGACGCATCTCATCCTCGGTCAGATCGCATCCGGCCTCGCGCGCGGCCTGTACGTCGACGCCGTCGCGGAACTCCTCAAAGTACTGTCCCTCGTAGATATCCCATCGGCCGTGCAGCCACGCCTCGCGCAGCTTCGGCGGCAGCGCCTCGAGCTTGCGGATATAGTTCGGATCCGCTTTCATCAAAGCTTTGTTGTCCGTGACGAGCGAAGGGATAAAAGCATAATCGTCCGGGTTTTCCGCGCCCTTGTATCGGCGGTCGATGAACAGACGCTTGACCCAGCCGTGGCCCACGCCACCGGGATTGCAGGTGTAATAAATCCGCTTGGGAAAAGCGTTGACGCCGCGCACGCAGGCGCGCAGACGGTCCATCTGTTCCTCGGTCTGCTGCGTGGCCTCGTCGACGAACAGCACGTCCACCTCCGTGCCCTGAAAGCGGTCGGCGTCGCGCTCCGTATCGCAGAATCGGAACAGGATCACGCTGCCGGTCGGAAAGCGGATCTCCTTGCGCTGGTCGTTGTAGTCCGCAAAACGCTTTGTCTTGTCCGGATCCTCGGTGCGGAGCATTCGGCACAGGGGCGTGATGTGGTTCTGCTGCAGCTCCGGGTAGGTCTTTCGCACGATCATGCATCGGATGCCCGGATATTTATAGCAAAGTATGATCGCCTTCACGCGCACGGCCCAGCTCTTGCCGCCGCCGCGGGCACCGCCGAAGGCGACGTAGCGGTGCTCATCCTTCAGAAAAAGCATCTGCTTCTCCGAAGGTAGGGGGATCATGAGCTGCTTCATATCGCCGCCTCCTCCGCATCGTTGGAAAATACGATCTGCACTCCCTCGCTGCCCGTCATGGCCGCAGCCTTCTCCATCGTGGCGATCCTGGCTTCCTGCTCGCGGATATCCAGCGCATAGCGCAGGTTCTTGATCTCCTTTGCCTTGGATATGGCCGTTGCGAGAGCAGACAGATCCTTTCCATCGAGATACTTTTCCTTTTCAAGCACCTCGATCACGCGGTCGATCAGCATATCGGCCGCGATAAATACCTTCTCCACGCTCTCGACGTCGCTCTCGTCCGGTACGAACTTCTCGGGCGGAGGTGCGGTCTCCCGGGCCGAGGCTTTCACAGCGTGCGCTCCGGTCTCCCGTCGGTACTCGGCGCGCCGTTCGCTCCATTTCTCCCTTCTCGCGTGGTCCTTGAGCGTCGTGATCGGAACGCCGGATTTTTTCGCGAGCTTACTCATGCTGATGTCGCCCGTGATATAGTTTTTCGCGATCTTTTTCCAGTTCGGCTTCAGCGTACCCATCACGCGCCTCCTTTCTCCGATATTGTATAAAAACAAGCGCCCGTTTTTCTAACACCCGGACAAAAGAAAATACGCCGAGGGATCAACCCTCGGCGTATTTTTCGTCCATGAGTATCTTGCATACCCTGCAATTTCGATAGCTTCCTTCACAGTATTCCCGTATGTGCTCCAGCATCGCCGACCTCCGGCGGAAGTATATCGTCTGCGCCGTCTCTTCCATTGGCCCCTCGCATACGATCATCTTCTGCCTCTCGGCGATCTTCCGGAAAAACGGGCACTGTACGTTCGCGGCGTTGTAGTTGCTTCCCATCTTCCCGAGCAGGGATCTGTATCTGCTTTTCTGCGGATCGTCCGGGTTGCATTCCCCGCAGAACGGGCCCTCCTCCGGCGGCCCGTTCGCACAGCTCTTACACATCTCGTTCATGACCGATCCTCCTTTCGGCGGAAGCACCGCTGCCACAGCCAGCGGATCACCTCCAGCATGGCTGTCTTCTTCACCTGCTGCAGCTGCTTCTCAGGCCTGTTCATCACCCGGTAGATCGCAACTGCCTTTTCATGGTCGGAGATCTCTTCGTTCCGGATGTCCGAAAAGATCGCCACCGCGCGGTAGATCTTCATGTCACTGTCCATCCGCTCTCCTTCGCCCTTTTCTCCAGAGCTTCGACCGCCTTGCGGTAGTTGTTCGCCGTGATCGCGAGGTGCTCGATCAGATCCGCAGCCTTATCCATGAGCTTCCAGTCGCAGTTCCATTTCTTCGGCCGCTGCGGGCAGTCTGAGCACGGCGCGCCTTCGGCGCAGGCGCGCAGCGCGCGCACGGTCTCGTCGATCTCTCCGTTTAAGCCCGCGTGCTCAAAAGAGATGATACAGAAGCCGTCTTGCAAGCCGTACTGCGGTACGCTGCGGAGGATGTGCGTGATGATCACCAGCAGGCGGGAGCCTGTCTTCTCTCCGCCTTTCGTTTCCCAGAGCATGATCCCGTCTCCGACCTCGAAGTTGCGGTCGTCCTTCCGGAGCTCGGCCTTTTTCCTTCCCTCCCATACGTCCCGGAAGTATAGGGATTCGCATTTCAGATTATGTACGCGCCGCATCGTGTCCCTCCTTCTTGTCTTTATACCCCACAGGCTTCCAGCGGCAGAATCCGTTCTCCTGACAGTAGTACGGCATGAGATACGCGCCGTTCATTCCCAGGATCTTTCCCGTCCGGCATTCGTCGTCACCGCAGGTCCCGCAGCATTTTTTTATCGGCGTCATTCATCGTCCTCCTTTCTTCCAGCGCGGGCATTCGTCCGTCCCTTTCAGATGGGCATAGCTGAAGGTCAGCCCCCAGAGATCCGGCCGGTGCTTCAGATCTTCGGTCAGCTGTCCCCGGTAACAGGACTTCGGGCATGAGCGCGAATAGTCCGCGCAATGCGTCGCGTCATGGTTCATGTTGGCCATCCTCCTGTTTCAGTTTCTCCCTTTTCTCGAACTCCTTCAGCCGGTTGACGACACCTTCCAGCGTTGTGCGGATCATGGATATATCTTCGGGGCAGGATCGAGAAAGCCGCTCGTCAAGATTTTTTGCAAGCGTCGCCTTCCCATAGCCCCATGTCCAAAAACCATGCTTTTCGAGAACTCGCATGATATCCATGTGTAGGTCGTACGCTTCGCGGAACCGGCCGAGATCCTCGATCTTCTTTATCAGCTCGGCGTTCTCCTGGACGAGACGAGAGCTGACCGACCAGCCGAGCTCTTTGCTGCTGATCTTCTGTGCGGCATACTTTTCGAAGTACTCGCGCTTGTTGTCGAAGAAGGGATATCTGTCGTTCTCCAATCGGGAGTAGATGATATACAGCAGCAGATCCGGGCTGTACTCGATCTCCCGATAGATTGCTTTCTTCTTTGTTGTCAGCGTCTTCTTGTCGGGATCGTAGTATATGAGGCCGACGGACTCGGGCAGTTCCGTCCGGTCGATCATCCCCTTCGGGCACACGATATACAGGCAGTTGCACACCTCCTCGTAGGTGTAGAACTTCGCGTCCCGTAGGAAGTCACCGCGCGATACTTTGATCTCGTATCCGGTGAAGCACGGCTGCGTCCAGCTCGGGTGTATGGCGAGCGCGTCAAGGATCTTCATTTGTCCTTTCGGCGTCAGCCATGTCGACCCGCTTTTGCACTCGGTATAAAAGCAATCCTTGCAATGCTTTTTTGAGAGCGCAAGCTTGATGTCGGTCGATGTTACCTTATCAGCCATCCTCCGCCCTCCTGTTCCATGCTTCGGCGGCGGCTTTCTGTGCATTAATGCTGTAGCACGAATGGCCATAACGAGAAATGGGAATCTTGGGTGACCGAGCTTCGCATTTTGTACAGCGCACATATGAAACCCGTTGGCTTTCTCCACCGAGAAACGCTCTTGAACTTTTCTCAAGATACGGTCTTCCCCCGCAGAACGGGCAAGGTTTAAGTTCTACCATTATTCAGCCCTCCGTTTCTTCCGGTGCTTGTCTGCGTGCGGGCACGTGGCCCAGTGCGGCGTCCTTGCAAGGCCGGTCGGCAGGCCGTCGAAGTCGAAGGTGCAGCGGACATACTCTCCGGCCTGCGTGATGACGATCTCCTTCCCGTCCTCGGTCTGCTTGTACCGTTTAAGGTTCGCATCGCACGGGATGAACTTATCTTTCGGGCTCTTGATCCAGACGATCGGGGCCCCGCAGGATTTGCAAGTCGTAGCCATCATTCGCCTCCCTTCGGATCCGACAGATAGAACACGACTCTCCCCTCCCGGGCCGGGCCCTTTGGGATGCTGTATTCATGCTCGATGGATCTCACGTCCCGGCACTCCACCTCGACGACGCGGCCTTCCGCGTCCGTGAGCTTCACCTTCTGCTGACTGCGCAGCACGTTCGCCAGCTCCAGCATGGTCAGCGGCGTCTCAACGATCAGGCTTGTCCCGTCCGTCTTTTCGAGTTTGAAAGTCTTCATGTCCCCGCCTCCTCGCAAAGCCATGCAAGATGATTCGCGACGGACTTCGCCGGCATCTCGATGATCTCAACCTCGATCCCGGCGGCGGCGAGCTTCTCTATCCACGTTTTGTCTCTTTCGGAAATGATCGCGGTGATCAGCTCGGCCATCTCCTCCGGCGTCCTGCGAATGATACGGCCGTAATTGGTCGTATGGACAAAGTGTTCTGCAAGCTCATCCAACTCCCCGCGCATGTAATCTGCGGGGATGATGGTCGGGGCGTTGTCGATGCTATCAAGAAAACTGTTCGTATCATAGACGTATTCGTTTTCCCCGTTTTCGAGCCAATCCTTCCGAAGCTCGTCCAAATCGCCAAGCCTTCCGTGGTCTGGAATGGGATGGACAAGCCCGCCTTGAAATGGCTCTCTCATGCCGAGGAAAGCCTTTTGCCAAGTTCCGTCCGGGAAGATGTAAACGACTTGCCCTTTTTCCGGCATATCTGCATTCGGTATATAGATCCCGCTCATTCTGTCGCCTCCTTCTCCGGCGGAGCAACCGGCTTCCAGCACACCACGTCCATCAAGACGCCGGCGCCGTAATCGCAGTAATAGCTCGGCCCGTCGTCGTTGTTGACCTTCCCGACCGTGCCGACCTGACAGCGCCCGTTCTTTGTCCAGCAAAGGACCGGCTTCTCCGGATCCGGCTGATGCTCCTGCACGTTAATGTAGCAACAGGACAAGGTGAGGGTTCGGATCAGCTCTTCCTGATTCTCGATCACGTCGGCTGCCTCGAACATCAGCTTCCGCAGGACGGGCAGCCCCGTTCCCTCACGCAGTCTCGAAATGATTTTTTCGTTCATGCCGTCTCTCCTTTCTCTTCCATACGGCGCAGTTCATCGTCGATCTCCTGCCTGGTCACGCCTCTGGATGCGGCCAAAGCATACGCTCCAGTGGGATCCCAGCCGAAGCGCAGGTAGTAGTGGACGAGCTTTGCGCAATGCGCGACGTCCTCCGCGCGGCCCTCCGGCGTGAAGCTCGCTTCGGTCGGCGGTGAAAACTCTTTTTCTTCTTTTTCTGAAAGCAAAGAAAAATTATCTTTACTCTCTCCTACGCTACCTCTATCCTCTCCTAACTCTTTCCTTACCTGTGTATCCATTTTGGATACAGGATGTATACAACCCGTATCCATGCCGGGCACACCGGGGGAAAGAGCCGCTTTTCTATCGGATCCGGGCGTCAGAGAGTAAGCTTTATTCTCGTCGAGGTACACGTCCCGAAGGAGCTCGCGGAAGTTGCTCGCCTTGTATCGGTCCTTCTGGATGTAGTTATGGATCTTCCAGTGCTTGATGAGGAAAACGAAGTCGTCGCCGCGGTTGAACGGAATGACAAACTTCTTTGCGATCAGGAGCTTCATACTGTCGTCGCCGTAGCCGTAGGCGCGCATGATCGTGCGGGGATTCGACACAAAGCCGTCGTCGTCTGCCGCCATGTTGAGCCGGACGTAGAGCATCTGTGCCTCGTTCGGCATCGTGCAGAAGGCGTCGGATTCGATGATGCTCTTCGCGAGCATTCTTCTTTCAGGCATCACACTTTCCTCTCTATCACGGTGACGGTCGGCGTTGAGGGCACGTCCTTCTTCATCGTCACGCTGCTTCCGGATCCGCACGGGTTTATCGTCACGCCGCCGAGCTGCCCCGTCGTCTTGCCCGTGAAATACGTCTGCGAATTGCCCATCGGGCAGGGCTTCTCGAGCGCCCGGCAGTAACCGCACGGCAGACGGTATCCGCAGAAGTCAGCCCACTGCCCGGCCGCTGTCGACTTAGTGAATTCGTCCATAGATATCCTCCTCCGTATATGATCTTTGTTTGATTTGCGCTCTCTCGCGGCTTGCAAGCCGTGTTCCTGCGTTTTTCCCCGGGGGTGACGGGTTATCACCCCTCCCCCGGGGGCGAAACGCGCTCCTATACCTCTATCACGCGGCTTGTCAGTAATCCTTCGGTCGTTCAAAACTCACGCTTATCGGCATTCGATAAGTGCTCTTTGACGCGTCTGTGATCGTCTGAATAAATGATGCGGCCAAATCTTTTTTGAACTGTTTGGAAGAAAACTGTCGTAAGATCTCTTGGCGAAACTCTTCTTGGTGCTGCTCGATGTATTCCTCCATGCACTTTCTGACCGTGTTCTCAACGGTCTTGTTCGCGAGATATTGAAGATAAGGGATACCATCCCAAGTACTGTTTGTTTCTTTTCCTGTGTTTTTGTCGACGCGTCGATTGATTGACTTATCAAGAGCCGACTTGACGATCACGCTCGGATCCCCGAGAGCGGAGACAATACCAGCTTTGACAATATCCTCGACGGCGCCCTTGATGTATTCCTGGTCCAGATTCAGTTCAACGCCCATAATGTTTCCCATGTTTGTTCTCCTTTCATCATTAAACCGCTATCACGCGTTCCAGCTCTGCCATTGTCGTGATGATCATGGACCATTCCGGCATGTTCGCGCGCACGACCGCCGCCGCCATCTGGGGGCACACCGCGTTGCCGCAGCGCGCCACCTGCTGCGTCTTCGGATACGGCCTGCCGGTATAGTCCCGGTCGATGATGTAATCGGGCGGGAAGCCCATAGCCGCGTACAGCTCCTTCGGCGTCAGCATGCGCATCGTGATATCCGAGATAAACCAGAGGCGCCCGTTGATCTTCAGCAAAAGGATCTCGTTGTCCGCGAGCGTATAGCCGCAATGCCTGTTCAGCAACGCGCGGATCTCCGGCCAGTATCCGAGGTCGATCCCCGGCTCGTATGTTCGGATCTCCGTGCCGCAGAGAGCGAACTCCCCGCCGCCTGCCGTGATGGTCCGCAGCGGCGCGTCCATCGGCTGGCCCTTGTCCTGTCCCTTGAATTCCGCGATATGATGCGCGGCGAGCAGCATCCCGCCCGAGGTCGTCACGGTGTTCAGCGGCTTGTCCGGGCTGTTGCCCTTGCCCTTGTACCCGCCCTCGTGCAGAGGGTGAATGACCGCCGAGACCAGCGCCTCCCGGTCGTGTGCCGTCGCTGTATGCATTGGATCCTTGATGTTGAGCGGCCGTCCGGTGCTGTAGTATTCGACCAGATGGGCGGAGACCAGCCCGTGCCGGTTGCTGCCGTCCACGGTCGGAAGCGGATCGTCAAGGTCTGTTGACCTGGCGCTCTCGGTCTGCTCGGTGTGGTACTGGATGAGGTTAGCCGCCGCGAGGATCTGATTGCCTGCGCTCGTGATCGTATGTACCGGTTTGTCAGCGGGGAAGCCTACGCTATGCGCCGTATTCGGAAAGGTGAAGGGTGAGAGCACGGTTTCTGTAAGTCCCTTTGTGCATTTCTGTGTGATCGTTCCGAGAGGATCCTCGGCGTTTGCGATATGACCGCCGCCGGAGTGATTGCAGTCGGCAAGGAACGGCGACACGACCGGCTGAACAAGGTTCTGCTTCCCGGTGGAAACGACTGTCGGCAGCGGAGCGTGGATATCATGCACGCGCGGGGCCTGCCCTTCCCTCTCCCCGTAGCCTGTCGGCACGATGAACGGATCCCCGCTCTTGATCGTGTGCTTATCGACGCCGCAGATGATCCGCTTCATGGTGTTGTCGGCGAGCGGTCGGACGGCGTTGACGCCGTATTTCTCCTTGATCTCCTGCTTGCTCGCGAACACCGAATACATCGGCACGCTCCAGTCGATGATCTCCGCTGCGGATACCCACGGTTTTCGATCGCCGCATTTGACAAGGTAACTGTTCTTCGGCGCGTGCGTCTTCTCCGGCCAAACGATAGGCTGCCCGTCGCAGCGGGCGATCAGCACAAAGCGCTTGCGCGTGGTCGGCGCGCCGTAGTCGGCGGCGACGAGCTCATTGTATTCGACCTGATAGCCGAGCTCGCGGAGTTGGAAAAGCCACTTCTGAAAGGTCTGCCCCTGCTTGCTCTTGATCGGCTTGCCCTTGCGCACCGGGCCCCAGGTGACGAACTCCTCCACGTTCTCGAGGATGATCACGCGGGGCCGCACGGTGCCCGCCCAGCGCAGGACGATCCACGCAAGGCCGCGGATGTTGCGGTCTACCAGAGCGGAGCCCTTCGCCTTTGAGAAGTGCTTGCAGTCCGGGGAGAACCACGCCAGCCCGACCGGGCGGCCTGCGCAGACCTCCTCCGGATCCACGTCCCAGACAGAGGCCTGCAGGTGCAGGGTGTGCGGATGATTGGTCTTGTGCATGAGGATTGCCGCGGGGTCGTGATTGATGGCGATCGTCACCGGCCGGCCGGTCGCGAGCTCGATGCCCGTTGACGCCCCGCCGCCACCGGCGAAGTTGTCGACGATGATCTCGTCGAACAAATCAATCTGCGCTTTCTGTTTCTTCATACTCGACACCGTCCTCTATGCGAACCGGCAGCACCATCTTGAGGTTCTCTCTGTTTTGACCCGTCTTAAAGAATACAGGCGAGCGATGATCCCTGAACTCTAAAACAACCGGCGCCCGCACATTCCCGACCGAGGCTTTCGCCGCTGAGAGCGCTCTCTCCAGGTATTCGGGCTGGAACGCCACGCGAAACTTGACGTCTTCCTGGAAAAACTTCTCGTAGTTGACGAACTCCTCCTTGCTTTTCGGTTGACGGCATCCGAAGATCCTGTCCTCGACGCGGATCAGAACATCATTATCCTTCAGCTCGATCTCCACGAAAGCTTTCTGCGGAACGCGAGCGCAAGGCGGGATGTAACAGCTGAACGTCTCGTCGACAGCAAAAACAGCTCTTGCCCTCTCGACGCTCAAACGGTAGCCGTCACAGGCTGCCGCGGTCACAAGACCGTTGTCCAACGGCCCGGTCGCTCGGCGCACGTCGACCTTGATGTATTTGTAGATCTGGCGGCGGTCGTCTTTTCCGATAAAGCTCTTTGTCGCCGCGATCAGGCGGTTAAAGTCCCGCCCTTCAAGAACAACTCTTTTCATTTCACATTCCCTCTATAGCAAATTGGCCTTCGATGTTTTTCTTTTTCTCTTTCTCAACAGCGAGCCGTTTCTTTTTGTACTCTTTGTACTTTTCCCGATAACGGTAGCTGTCCCCGAAGATGTTCCATGCGGCGCGAACGACGACCGGCTCATAAGGCTTTATCTTCTCCAGATCGGCGACGGCCTTGTAGGAAATCGGGCATCCGCAGCATCCTGTCCTCGTGAGGCCGTAGACCTCATATGCATCTGAATAACGAATGCCGTATTGCTTCTTGTACCAGGCCTTGTCAGCGTCTGAAACATAGTACAAAGGGCGGAGCCGGAACTGATTGTCTCCGTATTCTCCGAAACACATTTGTTTATTTGCCTCGCCCTTTCGAGGGACAGACCTCATCCCGCCTTCGTCTCGGCGTTCGCCGGTGATGATCATTTCAAAATCTTTCTGCACCTCGTGCGCGACATCCTTCTTGCAGCAATCGCAGCACTGAGCGCTGATCTTGAAGTCGGGAGGGCTCCATTCGATGAAGTCTCGCATGTATTTCGAGGAGTTGATAACCAGCTGGATGTCCGGCCGCGGCTCCCCGTTTTTGTCGCAGCAGCAGAGAAAGTTGATAAGGCTCTCGCATTTCGGATAACGTACTTTCAGCTCGGCGCGCTTCGCAGCTTTATCTTCGGCCTGCTCGTATTCATCCGCTATGCTCAACGGGACTTTTTTCTTTTGCCACTCTTCCAGCCCTCCGCTCATGATCTTCGAGACAAAGGGAACGCCGTACTCTCGCACCGCCATCACGATGTTCTTTTTCGGGCGATACTCGATGATCTCGACACCGTACTTTTCGGCCGTGGCCTTGACATGGTCTTTTGTTGCCTGCATCTCAAGACCGGTGTTAAAAAACGCATAGGCCACAGGAGGAAGACCGAAGACTGTTCGTGTCCTCTCGATCAGGTCGATCATGATGTCGCTGTCGGATCCGCCGCTGTAAGAGCAGATCGCCTTCGGGTGTTCCCTCAGCCGCTTTGCAATGATGCTTTGAATCGAGTCGAATTTCTTCGGCGGATCGAAGTCGGCGTAATCCGGGCGATCCGTATAAACACGGCTGTAATGAACCTCGCCCATCTCACGCCTCCAACAGATCGAACAGCGTCGGCGTCTCGATCCTGTCCTCTTCGGCCTGCAGGTACCCGACTGCGTCGCGGAAGTAGTCCTCGTTCAGCTCGGTCATCTTCCCTCGCCTGCCGAGCTTCATCGCCCGCAGCGGCACGGTGCCGATCCCGCCGAAAGGATCAAAGATCTCGTCGCCCTCGTTGCTGTACCGGTTGATCAGCCGGTCCACGATATCGAACTGGAGCGGGCAGACGTGCATCTGCTGCCGGCGCTGGGACTGCGAGGTGTTCAGTGTGAGCATCCGGTTGACGTCGTCCCACACGTCCACGTTCCAGGAACCCGGCGCCACGACCATGAAGGTCGCGGGCAGATGGCCCTCGGCGTCGAGCTTCTTGGCGAGCTCGACGTGCTCCTCATAGCTGTATACCGTGTCCCGGCTGTACTTCCGATAGATGGCCTGCAGCCTGTCCACCGGCGCGTTCTCCAGCTCCTTCTTCGTGACGAGCCTGTCCCCGCTGGATCTCCAAAAGCCGTGCGCGTCGATCTGCCATTGCGCCCGGGTGTAATCCTCTTTGCTCTTGCTGACGGGTATATCGGCGTAGGCCGTCGAAGTATCCGTCGGCAGTTTGCGGAACAGGAGGATATACTCGGGACAGCCGACGCCCATCTTCGTGCCGTCTTTGCACTGTTCGGTCCAGCCGAGGCGGTAGGTCTGATTGTTCTCGCGCACGACGTCGGTGACGACGGTGATCATGCCGAAATACTGAAAGCCGTGCTTCATGTAGTGCTCGATGCACATCGCGTGGAAGGGCTCCATCGTCGGCATGCCCGTCCCGGTGGCGTTCCCGAAGAGCACTCTGTCCTTGACGTGGCAGGCGAACACCCTTCCCGGCCGCAGGATCCGGAGCAGCTGCGGGCTCAAATAATCCATCTGCTCAAAGAAGCGCGCCGTGTTCTCGTTGTGGCCGAAGTCGTTATAGCTCGGCGTGTACTCGTAGTGGTTGGAAAAAGGAATGGAGGTCAGGATCATATCGACGCTGTTCTCCTCCATCCTGGCCGTCTCCTCGACGCAGTCGCCGTGAATGGCCATGTACCGATTTCCCTTTACCTCCATGTGTTCAACTCCTATACTGCGGGACATGCGCTCGGCCTGTGCGGCCTCGTTCAGCCCGTATTTTTTTACGATCTCCCTCATCCGCTCCTGCTGTTCGTTGTGGAGCTTCCACTTCTCCATCAGCGCCCGGTAGATCGGCTCCTCTGCTTCCGTGTAGATGATGTCGATGATCACCTGCTCCGTTTGCAGAAAGCGGTAAATGCGGTGGATCGCCTGAATAAAATCATGAAACTCATAGTCGATCCCGACGAAGATCGCGCGGTGACAGTATCGCTGGAAGTTGCACCCGCAGCCGGACAGGCTTTTCTTTGTGGCGAACAGTCTTGTCCTACCCTCGGAGAAGTCGATCACGCGCCGCTCGCGCTCGTCGTAGTCCATAGCTCCGAATATGTCCACGGTCTCCGGGAGGATCCGCTTGAGCTCGTGACGTTCCTCTTCCCGGTCGTGCCACAGGATGAAGTGCGCGCCCGGGTCGCTCTCGACGATCTCCTTGGCCAGGGCGCAGCGATCCGGTATGCTGTCCTTTTTTTTCATGCGAGGCCTCCTGTAGATTGGTGGCGGCGTCGTTCATCATCTTGTACTGCCCGTCCTTGTCCGCGATCCCCTCATATCCGCGGGAGATCATGTGCGGCCTCACGTCCATCGGCGGCAGGGCGTAGCCCTCATCGTCGTATCCGAGGTCGGAGGGCTTTGAAATGAACAGCGCCCAGCTCGATACCCAGAGCCAGAACTCCTCTTCCTTGTGCGGATACAGCGTCAGGTTGTTCGCCTTTGTGCTGTCCCTCTGGAAGAAGCGCGTAAGCGCCTGCCCCGTGTCCATGACTTCCAGGAAGCCGGCGTAGTGGATCAGCTCCTTGAGCCGGTTCGGCGCGGGCGTGGCCGTGGCCACGAGCTTATACTTCACACCCTTGAACTTCGGAAGGAAAGTCTGATAGGTCTTGCTTCCGAAGGAGCGCAGCACCGCCGCCTCGTCGAGCACACAGCAGCTGAACGCCGTCGGGTCGATCTCGCCGTCGCGCACACGCTCATAGTTGGTCATGTAGATCCGGCCGTTCTCGCTCGCCTGTCCCGGTTCCGTGATATACCGCGGCGGCTCCATACCCAGCAGCTGCTCCGCGTCACGGCGGAACTCCTGCCGGACGCCGAGCGGCAGCACGATCAGCGCCTTGCCGCCCTCATGCCCCAGTACGAGCCGGCAGTATTCCAGCTCCTGTAGCGTCTTGCCGAGGCCGAAGCTCTCGAACAGGGCGCGGCGTCCTCCCGCCACAGCCCAGGCGACAGCGTCCCGTTGATGCGGTTTCAAAACCGGGTGGATCTCCGAGGGATCGACATGGAAGCCGCTGACCGGCGCAACCTCCACCTTCGTTTTCAAAAACTCGAGATAATTCAATGGCTTACTCCCTCTTATAGATGAGCTCCGCTTCATCCCATCCGGGATACATCTTTTTCAGGTACCCACGGAAGAACGCACGCAGCTCTTTTCTCTTGACGCTTTGGTCATATTTCCGGTGGCAATCCGCGCAGAGCGTCAGCACATTCTGCTCGATGCCGAGCCCGCCCTGTGACCGGGCGATATAATGCGCGTTCGGCGAGGCCCTCCGGGAGCCGCAGCAAACGCAGCGGCCCCCGTCCCGGTCCCACACGGCACGCTTGACCTCATCCGGGATCGCCAGTGCCTTCGTCCGCTTGCTTGTCACAGTCTTTTTACGGAGAGGCGGCGCTCCTGCCGGGCCTCTACGGTATAGGCGGCCTTCTGGATGATCTTCGAGGTCACGATGTACTTCCCGCTGATGACCTTCTCGCGCTCGCCAACGAGCTTCTTGATCTTGTCGTTGACCTCGCCGTATTCACGGTAGGCCGGGGCCAGCTCGTTCTTGCGGTCGATGGCCTCTTCCAGCTCGCCGTCGTCGATCTGCGTCTCGGGCAGCTCATGCGACGCCGTGCAGAGGTGGCGCATCTGGCACTTCTCGCACACGGAGATATCGTCGCAGGCCTCCGGGATCGTCTTGCCGGTCTTGTCCGCGAGCGCGGCGTAGATCCCCTCGGCCTTCTTCAGCAGCGCGTCGGCGCGCGCCCAGTCGAAGGGCACCTCGATGATCTTTAGCTCGCCGGTCAGCTTGTTGACCAGGATGAAGAAGCCCTTCTCCTTCTCGAACTTCCAGCAGTAGGTAAGGAGCTGCGAAGGATAAGCGCGCACGTAGTAGCGCTTGGAGTTGTAGAAGTCTTCGATGGTGTTGAGTCGCTCCCATTCGTACGGGGAAAGGCCCTTGATCTCCCCGGGGTACAGCTGTCCGTCCCCCGGATCCTTGATGCGGATGTCCTCGCGCCCGGTGATCAGCGGGTTCTCGACCTTCCAGCTGCGCTGCGTCGGCGTGATGATCTCAAGTCCCGCGTCGCGCAGCTTCTTGATGGCATACTCCTCGATGGAGTTGCCGAGGTCAAAGATGTTCTGCAGGCCCTCGTCATGCGGGACCTGCTCCTCCCAGTTGTTGATGAGCAGATACAGATACCGCGGGCAGGGATGGCCGATGTTGGAGGCGCGGAGGTTGTTGCAGGGATAGACCTTGATCTCGCTCTTCACGAAATCCGAGACCTTCCCGGATATGTATTCAGCTGTCAGCATTTTCTTTTACCTCCCTCGCGGCGCGTCGCTGTCGTCAGGGGGCGGCGGGCCTTCCTCGGGTTCATCGTCCAGCGCGTCGAGGTTGATCTCGCCGCGGTCGGCCTTCTTCTGGCACGCCATGCACAGCATGTGGCCGTATCTGCCCTGCGAAAAGCTCGCCACCTTCTGGGAGATCTTCGCGCCGCAGGCTTCGCAGCACACCCCGCTGTCCTCGGCCTTGCCGGTGTTCCCTCCCTGGGAGCCGGTCTTGAAGGTGTACCCCTTGATCTTGCCGGTATTCAAGCCGCTGTCCTCCAGCGCGGCAATGTCGAGGTTGCGGAGCCCGGGGATGATTGCTTTGATGCCGCGGTTAAGAGTGTTCGTGAAGGCGCCCTTCTTCACGTCGGCGAGGTCGATCTCGTCCACGTTCTTGCGCTTGTCTTTCTTGCCGGCATAGAACTCATCCTTCGCGCTGCGCATTCCGTCGATCTCAATCTGCTTGTCGCCCAAGAAGAAGGTCATG
>JBGUZD010000109.1:0-25603 GCA_045222695.1 Candidatus Limivicinus sp. | reverse complement strand
GGTCAACGAGGCGCTGCTCAAGGGCTATATCGATGCGATCGGTCTCATTTCCGAAAAATACGGGCTTGAAAACGATCTGACGGCTGTTTCCGCCGGGCGTTTTCCGGATATCCTGAGCGTCGAGAAAAAAGATCTGGACGCCGAAGAGATCTCCGCGGGGCTCGTCGCGGTCGCGGAGCAGGCGCTGCGGGACTTCGACGCGATGCGCGAGCGCGAGGGCGAAAAGCTGTGCGCGGACGTGCTTTCCAAGCTTGAGACGATATCGTCTCTCGTATCGACGGTCGAGAAGGAATCGCCGAGGACCGTCGAGGCTTATCAGAATCGGCTGCGCGAAAAGATCAGCGAGGTCCTCTCCTCCGCCGGGGTGGACGAAAACCGCATCCTGGCCGAGGCGGCCATTTACGCCGACCGCGTTGCCGTCGACGAGGAGACGGTGCGCCTCAGAAGCCACATGTCGCAGCTCCGCTCCATGCTCGCCGGCGGTTCTCCGATCGGCAGAAAGATCGATTTTCTGATCCAGGAGTTCAACCGCGAAGCCAATACGATCGGATCGAAGTGCCAGAATTCCGATATCGCTCATGTGGTCGTCGAGCTCAAATCCGAGATCGAAAAGATCCGCGAGCAGATCCAGAACATCGAGTGAGGACGCCATGAAGCTTATCAACATCGGATTCGGCAATCTCGTATCCGCCGACAGGATCGTCTCCATCGTCAGCCCCGAATCGGCGCCCATCAAGCGCATGATCCAGGATGTACGCGACAGGGGGCTTCTGATCGACGCATCCTTCGGCCGCAGCACCAGATCCGTGATCGTCACGGACAGCGGAAATCTGATCTTATCCTCGCTTGCGCCGGAGATCCTGGCGCAGCGGGCGGAAGATAAAGAAGAATAAAGGCAGGATAAATCAACATGCAGACAAAGGGCAGACTGATCGTGATCTCGGGCCCCTCCGGAGCAGGGAAGTCCACCATCGTCTTCAAGGCCATCGAAGGCCGCGACGACATGTGTTTTTCCACCTCCGTCACCTCCCGCAAAGCCCGCCCGGGCGAGGTGGACGGAAGAGAGTACTTTTTCATCGACCGCGAACGTTTCCGGCAGATGATCGACAACGACGAGCTGCTCGAGCATGCCGAGTATGTGGGAAACTACTACGGCACGCCGCGCAAATTCGTCGAGGACAAGCTTGCCGCCGGGGTCAGCGTTTTTCTGGACATCGAAGTGCAGGGCGCCCGCCAGGTGAGCAGGAAGATGCCCGATGCGATCAAAATCTTTGTGATCACGCCCTCTCTTGAAGAGCTTCGCAGGCGCCTTGTCAAGCGCGGCACGGACAGCCCGGAGGCTATCGAGGGGCGTCTCAAACGCGCGAGAGAAGAATACGCCGAAGCGGATTTTTACGATTATATCATCGTCAACGACAAGGTCGAGGTCGCCGCGGCCGAGCTGCAGGCCATCCTCACCGCCGAACAGTGCAGATTCCCCGCCAGAAGACACTGGCTCGAAGAGGTCTGAAAGGACCGCCATACTTTGTTGAAAACTTTGCCGCGTTTGCGGCGGATTGGAGATAAACCTTATGATGCTCTATCCCCCCGTGGCCGATCTCGTCGATAAGATCGGCAGCCGTTATCAGCTTGTCAACCTTGTCGCGCGCCGCGCGCGCGTGATCTCCGCCGAGGCCGAGGAAAACGGCATTCCTCTCGAGAGAAAGCCCGTCTCCTCCGCGATCGACGAGGTCTATACCGGCAAGCTCGCCATCAAGAAATAAAAAAAGACAGCAGGGTGGTGTCGTACGTGCCGATATGCGTCGCCAAAATAGCGGTCTCCGCCGCGACATACAGCATAGACAGGCCCTACGACTACCTGATCCCGGAGGAGCTTGTCGGATCCGTCTCCGTCGGCTCGAGAGTCAGCGTTCCGTTCGGAAGAGGCAACCGCAGCTGCGAGGGCGTCGTGCTGGCGCTCTCCGACACGAGCGGCATGCCGGCCATAAAAAGCATCCGCAGCGTTCTGGATCGTGAAAACGTCCTCAGCGAGGCGCAGGTGAGACTGGCCCTTTTCATGCGGGAGCGTTTTTTCTGTACCGTTTACGACGCGGTGCGCGCCATGCTCCCGGCAGGCCTTTGGTTTGACGAGCAGGGGAGGAGAAAGGCGAGCGACAAGACCGTCGAGATCGCCACGCTCGCCATCTCCGGCGACGAAGCCGAGGCGCTTGCAGAGGCAAAGCGTCTGCGCTCCCCGCAGCAGGCTGCCCTTCTCGAGCTGCTGTGCTGCTTCGGCGCGCTTCCTGTGCACGATATGCTGGTTCACACGGGGGCAAAAAAGCCCTCGCTGAAAGCGCTCGAAAAAAGCGGAGCCGTCGTTTTGAGCAGACGCGAGGTCTACAGACGCCCCGAGATCCGCGGCCCGGGCGACCTGCCGATGCCCGTTCTGAACGATGCGCAGACACGCGCCTACGAAGGCTTGAGCAAGCTCGCCTTTTCCGGCAGTGCGAATGCCGCGCTGCTTTTCGGCGTGACGGGCAGCGGGAAGACCAGCGTTTATATCCGCCTGATCGACGATCAGCTGAAGGCGGGGAAATCTGCGATCCTGCTCGTTCCCGAGATCGCGCTGACGCCGCAGATGCTCGCCACCTTTTCCGCCCATTTCGGCGAACAGGTCGCCGTTCTGCACAGCTCCCTCTCCGTGGGAGAGCGCTATGACGAGTGGAAACGCATCCGGCGCGGAGAGGCGCGCCTTGTCATCGGCACGCGCAGCGCCGTGTTCGCACCGGTCCGGGATCTCGGCATCCTCATCATTGACGAGGAGCAGGAGGAGACTTACCGCTCGGAAAACACGCCGCGCTACGACGCGCGCGAGGTGGCAAAATACCTCTGCGCCCATGCCGGCGCGCTGCTTTTGATGGGCTCCGCGACCCCGCGCATCGAAAGCATGTATCAGGCCAAAGTCGGACGCTACCACTACTTCGAGCTGGCAGAGCGCTATAACGAAAAGGATCTTCCCGCGGTTTCGATCGTCGATATGAAGCGCGAGCTTCGGCGCGGCAACGGCGGGGATATCAGCTCTTATCTGCGCGAAGAACTGCAGAAAAACATCGATCGCGGCGAGCAGAGCATTCTTTTCATCAACCGCCGCGGAGCCAGCAAGCTGGTCAGCTGCGGGGAGTGCGGCTTTACCTACCGCTGCCCCAAATGCAGCGTGTCGCTGACCTATCACAGCGCACGCAGAAGGCTGATGTGCCACTACTGCGGCTATTCTCGCCGCGTGGACGCCCTCTGTCCCGACTGCGGCGGTGAGCTCAAATATATCGGCAGCGGCACCCAGCACGTCGAGCAGGAGCTTTCCGAATGCTTCCCCGGGGTCGGTATCCTGCGTATGGATACGGATACGGTCACGCCCGTGGGATCGCACGAGAAGCTGCTTGACCGCTTCCGTGACGAGAATATCCCGATCATGGTCGGCACGCAGATGGTCACGAAGGGCCTGAATTTTGAAAACGTCACGCTCGTCGGCGTGATCTGCGCCGATCAAAGTCTCTATTCGGGCGATTACCGGGCCGGGGAGAGGACTTTTTCGCTTATTACCCAGGTCGTCGGAAGAAGCGGCCGCGGCGAAAAAACGGGCCGCGCCGTGATCCAGACCTATACGCCCGACAATCAGACGATCCGTCAGGCGGCCGTTCAGGATTACGAGGCCTTCTATGCCTCCGAGGTCGAGCTGCGCGCGCTGCAGAACGCGCCTCCGATCGCGGACCGTTATACCCTGACGGCGTCGGGGCAGAATGAAGAGCAGGTCGAATGGGCGATCCGTTACCTCTTTGATCTCTTAAGCCTTTCGGCAAAAGAGATCCCCGGCACGGCGGTGCTCGGTCCCGCGCCGCTGAACGTGGTCAAGGTCAACGACCGTTTCCGCTATCGCGTAAACGTCACCGGGAAAAACAGCGCCGCGATCCGCAGGGCCCTCTCGGCCGCGATCATCGAATGCTCCGGCGACAGGAGATTTCGCGGCGTGAGCGTTTACGCCGACCACGACCCGAGCGATTGAGAAAAGCCGCCTGCCGCGATCGCCGCGGCAGGCGATAAGGAGATATCGATGGCAACAAGAAACATCGTAACGAAAGAAGAGCCCCTTCTTTACAAAAAAAGCAGACCCGTCAAGTCCTTTGACGCGCGTCTTCATCAGCTTCTCGACGACATGGCGGAAACGCTTTTCGCCTCGGGCGGAGTGGGGCTTGCCGCGCCGCAGGTCGGCGTGCTGCGGCGCGCCGTTCTGGTGATCGAGACCAACGTGCCCGAGGGAGAAGACGAACAGCTCATCGAGCTGATCAATCCCGAGATCGTCGAGAGCTCCGGCGAGCAATACGGAGCGGAAGGCTGCCTGAGCTTTCCGGACGAGTACGGCCTTGTCCGCCGCCCCATGGACGTGACGGTCCGCGCGCAGGACAGAAACGGCGAATTCTTTACCGTCAGCGGCACGGGACTTACCGCGCGCTGCTTCTGCCATGAGATCGACCATCTCGACGGCGTCGTATTCACCACGCTCTGCGAGCGCATGCTCACGCAGGAAGAATTGGAACAGGGCAAGATCGAGGAGCAGTAAGCGATGCGAGTTGTGTTTATGGGCACGCCCGATTTTGCCGCGGCGTCCCTTCAGCAGATCCTCTCCGACGGCTTTGAAGTCGTCGGCGTCTTCACGCAGCCCGACAAGCCGAAGGGCAGGGGAATGGCCTTGAGCGCCTCTCCCGTCAAGGAGCTTGCTCTTGCGCACGGCATTCCCGTTTTTCAGCCTGAGAAAATGCGCGACGGCACCGCGCTCGAGGCTCTCAAAGGCCTTTCTCCGGATATTCTGGCGGTCGTCGCCTACGGGCGCATCCTGCCCCCGGAGATCCTCGAAGTGCCCGGATTCGGGGCTGTAAACGTCCACGGATCGCTGCTGCCGAAATACCGCGGCGCCGCGCCGATCCAATGGGCCGTTCTCAACGGCGACAAGGTGACCGGCGTCACGACGATGTATCTGGCCAACGAGATGGACACCGGCGATATCATCTACGCCGAGGAAACGCCCATCGGTGAATTTGAAACCTCCGGCGAGCTGTACGACAGACTCAAGCTCATGGGAGCAAAGCTCCTCTCCTGTACGCTGCGGGATATCGAAAACGGGACCGCGCCCCGAAGAGCGCAGGAACACGACAAGGCAAGCTACGTCAAAATGCTTGATAAATCGCTCTGCCCGCTCGATTTTACAAGGCCTGCGCGCCTGGTGATCAAACAGATCTGCGGCCTTCAGCCCTGGCCCGTCGCCACGCTGACGATCGGGAAGGACTGCTTCCGCGTATTTTCCGCCTGTTACGGAAGCAAAAACTGCGGCGCCGTGCCGGGAACGATCCTTGACGCCAAAGGAAAAGGGATCGAGCTCGCCTGCGGCGACGGCGAGAGCATCGTGATCACGGAGCTTCAGGCTCCCGGGAAAAAGAGGATGAGCGCAGAAGATTTCCTGCGCGGTCATCCGATCGCGGAAGGCACGGTGCTTTGATGAACGCCCGGCAGGCCGCGCTGATCGCGCTCGAGCGCTGCGAAAAGGACGGCGCATGGGTCTCCGCCGCGCTCGACGGCGTCATCAAAAAAGAAGCGCTCGACAGGCGCGAGGCCGCGCTGGCCTCCGCTCTTGCCTTCGGCGTCCTGCAGAACCGGGATTACTTTGATTTTCTGATCTCCCGCTTCAGCAGAACGCCTCCGGAGAAGCTGGAAAGAAAGGTGCGGGATATTCTGCGCCTCGGCGTCTGTCAGCTCGTCGGCTTTGACAGGATCCCGGCGCGCGCCGCCGTCAATGAAACGGTTTCTCTCTGCGCCGCCTCCGGCGTTGAGCGCGCTTCCTCGCTTGTCAACGCGGTGCTGCGCCGCGTCGCGGAGAATGTCGGGGCTTTGCCCCCCGTCCCCGGAGAGGGAACGGCGCAATACCTGGCGACGCGCTATTCTCATCCGCTCTGGCTTGCGGAACGTTTCGTCTCCGAAAAAGGATACGCCTTCACCGAAGCGCTTTTCGCCGCGGACAATCTGCCCGCGCCGCTCGATATCCAGGTCAACACGCTGCGCTGTACGCGCGAGAGCTACCTCCGCTCCCTGGATGAGCGTGAGATCGCGTATGAACTGCCGCCTTTTCCCGAGAGCTGCGTTTGTCTCCCGGGCGCCGCGGTGACTGCTCTTCCGGGATATGAGGAAGGTCTTTTTTACATCCAGGACCGTGCGGCGCGCACGGCCGTGGATATCGCCTCTCTGGAGAGCGGCATGCGCGTGATGGACGCCTGCGCCAGCCCCGGAGGGAAAAGCTTTGCCGCCGCAATGAACATGCGCGGCCGCGGGAAGATCCTCGCCTGCGATATCCACGAAAAAAAGCTGCCCATGATCGAAGGGACAGCCGCGCGGCTCGGTCTGGATATGATCGAGACGCGAACGCTTGACGCACGCGTCTTTGTTCCGGAATACGAGACGGCGTTCGACGCCGTGATCGCGGACGTGCCCTGCTCCGGGCTGGGCGTGATCCGCAAAAAGCCGGAGATCCGCGGCAAGAAGCCGGAGACGATCGCGGCGCTTCCCGCGATCCAGCGGGATATCCTCGAAAACCTTTCCCGCTATGTCAGACCGGGCGGGATCCTTCTCTACTGTACCTGCACGATCCTGCGCGAGGAAAACGAGGCCGTGGTCGAAGCCTTTCTTGCCGATCACAACGAGTTTTATGTCTGCGACTTTTCGGTGGGGGATCGGGCATCCCGAAACGGCTGTTACACCTTTTACCCGCATATTGACCGCACGGACGGCTTTTTCGTTTCAAAACTCAAAAGGACGGCAATATGAAAAAGGATATTCTCTCTCTGCTTCCGGACGAGCTTGAGACCGAACTCGTTTTGCTCGGCGAGGCGAAATACCGCGCCGCCCAGGTCGGCAAATGGCTCACGCGCGGCGTGAGGAGCTTTGAGGAAATGACCGATCTGCCCAAAAGCCTTCGCGACAAGCTTGCGGAGAACTTTTCCCTTTACAGGCCGAAAGTCCTCTCTAAGCAGGTCTCCGCGCTGGACGGCACGATCAAATACCTTTGGGAGCTCCGAGACGGCAACGCGGTCGAGACCGTTGTGATGAGCTATCAGTACGGCAACACCGTCTGCATCTCATCTCAGGTCGGCTGCCGCCAGGGCTGCGCCTTCTGCGCCTCCACGATCGGAGGGCTCGTTCGCTGCCTCGAGCCGTCGGAGATGCTCGACGAGGTGCTGTTCTCCGAGCTCGACAGCGGCAAAAAGATCTCTCACATCGTCCTGATGGGGATCGGCGAGCCGCTGGACAACTTCGACAACGTGGTGCGCTTTCTCAAGCTGGTCAACCATCCAAAGGGACTGAATATCGGCATGCGGCACATAACGCTTTCGACCTGCGGACTGATCGAGCGCTTCGACGATCTCGCCGCGTTGGATCTGCAGCTGACGCTCACGGTGTCGCTCCACGCGCCTGACGATGAAACGCGCAGCAGGATCATGCCCGCCAACCGCGGGCGCGGGGTCGACGAGCTGATCGAGGCGTGCATACGCTACAATCGGAAAACCGGCAGACGCATTTCCTTTGAATACGCGATGATCGACGGCGTGAACGACACGGAATTTCATGCGCGTGAGCTCGTACGCCGCGCGCGGCAGTGCGGCGCGCACGTCAATCTGATCCCGCTCAACCATGTGGAGGAGAGACGCTTCAAGCCCTCCACGCAGGGGCACATGAAGGCCTTCATGAAGATACTCGACGAGGGCGGCGTCAACTACACGGTCCGCCGCACGCTCGGCAGCGACGTGGACGCCTCCTGCGGACAGCTGCGCAGGAAGATGGAAAAGAAGAACGCTGAAGAATAAATCATATCTGGAGACATTCGTATGGATTTTTTCGGAATGACTGACAAGGGCAAGGTCAGAAGCGACAACCAGGACAGCTATATAATCGAATACTGCGAACCGAAGGACTGCGTCGTGACCGCGCTCTGCGACGGCATGGGCGGCGCAAAAGCGGGCGGCCTGGCCAGTCAGCTTTCCAACAGGGAATTCGTCAACTACGTCTACGGAAAGCTTACCTCGCGCGTGAGCCGTTCCGTCGATTACCGCAGGCTGCTTACCGACGCCTGCGCGGAGGCCAACGGCGTCGCTTTTGAGTATTCCAAATTCGACGAGGCCTACAATGGGATGGGAACGACGCTGGTCGGCGGTGTTATCAAATCCAACGGAGAAGGGTATCTTATCAATGTCGGCGACAGCCGCGCCTATCAGGTCCTCAAGCGCTACGACACGATCATTCAGATCACGCGCGATCATTCTCTGGTAGAAGATCTCGTCGAATACGGCGCGATCACGAAGGAGCAGGCGAGACGGCATCCGCAGCGCAATGTCATCACGCGCGCGCTCGGCTCGGAAGCGGATGTGGAACCGGATTTCTACGAGATCAATCTCGCACCGGGCGACATGCTGATCCTCTGCTCGGACGGCCTTTCCAACATCGTCTCCGACGAGGAGATGCTCGACTATGCCGTCGAATACCCCGAGCCGGAGATCCTCTGCCGCGCGCTGATGAGCAAAGCGCTCAACCGCGGCGCACGCGATAACGTCACGGTCGTCGTCATCAAACGATAACGGAGCTGCTATGAACGAAGAAGAAAAATACATCGGCAAATTGCTCGACGACAGATACGAGATCCTCGAGACCATCGGCGAAGGCGGCATGGCGCTTGTTTTCCGCGCGCTCGATCACCGGCTCAACCGCTATGTGGCCGTCAAGATCATGCGCGAGGAGATGGCTAAGGACGAAGAGTTCCGCCGCCGCTTCTGCGCGGAGTCGCATGCCGTCGCCATGCTTTCCAATCCCAATATCGTCGCCGTTTATGACGTCAGTCACAGCGACGAGCGGGAATATATCGTCATGGAGCTCATTTCCGGCATCACGCTCAAGCAGTATATGGACAAAAAGGGTGCGCTGGACTGGAAAGAGGTCGTGCATTTTTCCAAGCAGATCACGCGCGCGCTCTCGCACGCGCATGAAAGAGGCATCATCCACCGGGATATCAAGCCCCAAAACATCATGCTTTTGCGCGACGGCACGCTGAAGGTCGCCGATTTCGGCATCGCTGCGCTTGAAAACGAGGTCTATGAGAACAACGGCCAGACCATCGGCTCGATCCATTATATCGCGCCGGAGCAGGCCCGCGGCAACAGCCCCGATGCGCGAAGCGACATTTATTCCCTGGGCGTCGTCATGTATGAGATGCTCACCGGCAGACTGCCCTATACGGGCAACACGCTTGCCGAGATCGCCGTCAAACACATGAACGCAAAGCCCGAGCCTCTGCGCTCGATCATCCCCTCCATTCCGGAGGAGCTTGAGCGCATCACGCTCAAGGCCATGAACGCCGATCTGAGCGGACGGTACCAGTCCGCGGGCGAGCTGCTGTCCGATCTGGATGAGTTCACGCACAGCGCCATGAAGCAGGAGTTTCCCCTTGAAAGCGAGGAGGAAAGCTCTCCGAAGCCTGTTTTGTCGTACAGCGAGCTGACGAAATCCAGCTATCATATCCGCCGGAAAAAAGCCGCGCGCGTCAGCTTCCTCAGCGGAGCGTTCGCTCTGCTGCTCACGGCGCTGTTTCTCTTCGTATTTCTTTGGAATTTCTGGGTAAGAGACCTGTTTTCTCCCGCCGAACGGATCGACCTGCCGAAATTTGTCGGCAGCCGCTATGACGACGTGATCCGCGAGGCCGATTCGATATTCAATTTTGTTATCACGGACGTTTATACCAACGACACGGAGCCGGGCATCATCATCAGCCAGAAGCCTGACCCCGGCAGAAGCATGAGCATCGAAAATGACGGCGTCACGGTCGAGATCTCCGTGAGCCGCAGCATGACCTCGATCGAAGTCCCTGACGTTTCCGGGCTCGACTACCGTGCGGCGGCGGATCAGCTTCAGAAGATGGGCTTCTCCGTTGAGATCGAATCCGCCACCAGCGACAGCGTTGCGCATAACTGCGTGATCGCCACCAGCCCCGCTGCAGGAGAAATGGTCATCAGCGGCTCGACGCTCTATCTGAGCGTCAGCAGCGGTCCGCAGGTCATTTACGTAGAGATGCCGAACCTTATCGGTCTTTCCGAGGATGCCGCCATCAAAAAGCTTGAAAGCAACAACCTCAGCTATGCCGGGTCCAACTGGATTGACAGCCCGCTCGACCGCGGTACGGTCGTCGGACAGGACGTGCAGATCGGCGAGAGCATCGAGGAGCACAGCAAGGTCACGCTCCAGGTCTCGCTTGGCAGCAACTGAAACGTTACATATATGACCGAGGGTATCATCATCAAAGCCCTGAGCGGCTTTTATTATGTCGAAACTCCCGAAGGCGTCACCGCCTGCAAGGCAAGAGGCAGATTTCGCCTGGACGGCACCTCTCCGCTCGTCGGCGACCGCGTCCGTCTGCTCACCGATAAGGACGGCAGCGGGCGGATCGAGGAGGTCCTGGAGCGAAAGAATTTTTTCATTCGCCCTGCCGTGGCCAACGTCGACACGCTCGTTTTCATCGCGGCGAACGCCAACCCCGTCACCGATCCTTTTCTGATCGACCGCGTGGCCGTGATCGCTCACGAGGCAAACTGCGAGCTGATCGTCTGCGTCAACAAGATCGATCTCGATAAAGGAGACGATCTGTACGGCATTTACACCGCCGCGGGCTATCCCGTGATCCGCACGAGCGCGGAGACCGGCGAGGGAGCGAAAGAGCTTCTCGATGCGATGCGCGGCAAGGTATGCGCCTTCACGGGAAACTCAGGAGTCGGGAAATCGAGCATCCTGAATGTGCTGCTGCCGGATGCGGAGATCCCGACCGACGCCGTCAGCGAGCACCTCGGACGAGGCAAGCACACGACGCGCCATGTCGAGCTCTACCCGCTCGGCGGGGGTACTTTTGTCGCGGACACGCCGGGCTTTGCATCCTTCGAGATCCGAATGATGCAGACGATCACCAAGGAACAGCTCCAGTATGATTTCCCCGAATTTGCTCCTTACATAGGCAAATGCCGTTTTCTGGACTGCGCTCATCTCAAGGAGCCGGACTGCGCCGTTCGCCGCGCGCTTGAAGAGGGGAAGATCGGCAGGAGCCGCTATGCTTCCTATGCCCGTCTGTACGATCTGACGGCCAGACAAAAACCCTGGGAGAGCAGGGAACCGTAAAAAAACGTCATAAAACGACGCCCTTTCGCTTACACTGTTATCAGTTGGCGCGAAGGGGCGTGTTTTTATGCGTAGAAACGGATTTAATCTTTGGGGCATGATCGCGATCTGTGCAGGCCTCGTCATCATTTTATCCCTGGTCCTGCCGGCGTCTTTCTGGTGGTTCGTGCTGGCCGCCGCCCTCATCGGAGGCGGCGTCTGGCTGATACGGTGCTGTTGAATGCTTGAAAGGAGTTCTGTATTGAAGATCGTTGTGTTTCGCCTGCCGGGCTTCCTGCGCCGCCTGATCGGACTGTTCCGAAAAGGCCGCGCATAAAAACGGCTCTGGCCTCATAGCCTGTACAAAGCGCAAAGAAGGGGAGAAACGATATGAAGATCGCACTCAAGGCTCCGTCGATTTCCTGCTGCAGCGAGGTGTTCCGCCAGACAAAGTCTGTTCAGGAGCAGGCGGAATGCATCGTACCCGATGTCTTTGAGGATATCGGAAAGATCGCGTTTGCACAGGCGCAGTTGTTTTTGAAAAGCAAGGAAACCTCCGATCACGGCGTCAGCATCGGCGCTGCGGCCGATATCACCGTTTTTTATATCACCGAACGACGCGATCGCGTGCGCTGCCTGCATTTCTCGAAAAGCTTCGAGATCCTTTTCGACAGCCAGACGAGCGTTTCGGAGGGGGATATCCGGACAACGCTCCACTGTATGGGGGTACAGGCCCGCGCGGTCAACCCGAGAAAGGTGTCCGCGCAGCTTGCCGTCCGCGCGGAGATATCCTGCCTTGCCGAGAGCTGCGTCTGTATCCCGGCGGAAACGGAAGACGCGCCGGACGCCGGATTGCAGCTTCGATCTGAGATCGCCGAGTGCGTGATTAACTCACGGCCCGGTGAAAAGAGCTTCGTCATCAACGAACAGGTCCCGATCGATCATTCCGACGAGATCACGGCTGTTTCCGGCGCGCGCGTCAGACTCTTATGCGATGACTGCCAGACGATCGGAAGCAAAGCCCTTATCAAAGGCGGCGCGGAATTGGAACTGTGCTGTGAAACGCGGGAGGGGAGCTGCCCGGCCTTTCTCAGGGAGCGTCTGCCCTTCAGCGTGTTGATCGATAAGCCGGAAGAGGATTGCGGCGTCGGAGATGTCCGCCTGGAAGCCAATTCCCTTTATGCCGATCTCAACGAGGCGATCAACGGCGGCCGAGTATTCGAGCTGGAGCTCCACGCCGTCGCGCAGGTCGGATTTGAAAAAAGGGAAGAGCTGCGTTTCCTCTCCGACGCCTACAGCACCGCCTGCCCGACGAGCCTCGAGAAAGGATCGTCCAAAATTTGCAGGAGCCGCGGGACGCAGCGTCTGACGGCGACGGCCCTTGAACATATGGAGGTCGAGAGCGAACGAGGCGAACCGGTCTGTGTATTTGCGGATATCCTTTCGTTCGCCGTCCGAGAGAGCAAGGCCGAGATCTCCATTGCGGCCAGTCTGCTCCTCCGGGACGCCGAGGGCGTTTTCAGCACACAGCAGAGGCTTTTCTCCGTTGAAGCTGCAATGCCCGAAGGCGGCGGCGAGCTCTGCGGGGCGAGGATCGCGTCGATCGGAGCCGAACGCGCTGGCGAGGAGATCGAAATCGACCTTTCCGTCGTACTGGATTATTCCTGCGTCGAATACGGCGAGATCGAATATCTCTCTTCCGTTGAGCTCGATACCGAGCAGCCCTTCGATCTGTCCGCGCTGCCGGCGGTGACGATCGCCAAAACCGGAGGGCGTGACCGCTGGGAGCTTGCCAAGCTTTATCACAGCAGCGTTGAGGCGATCGCAGAACTCAACGCCAGGTATCCCCTTGACGGAGATCTCCTGCTGATCCCGAGAGCCTAAATTTGCCCTTGTCATAGCAGCCTTGTTGTGCTAAACTAATGGCCGAAAATCATTCTCCGCATCACATAGAAGAAGGAGCGAAAGACAATGTCCGGACATTCCAAGTGGCACAACATACAAAAAACCAAGGGCGCTGCCGACGCCAAGCGCGCGCAGGCCTTTACCAAGATCGCGCGCGAAATGGTCGTCGCGGTCAAGGAGGGCGGCAGCGGCGATCCGCGCAGCAATTCCAAGCTCGCGGCCGTGATCGCCAAGGCCAAGGCGGCCAATATGCCCAATGACAATATCAAGCGCACGATCGACAAGGCGCTCGGCTCCGGCAATACGGAGAACTATGAAAAGATCACCTATGAAGGCTACGGCCCCCAGGGCGTCGCCGTCATCGTCGAGGCCATGACCGACAACCGCAACCGCACGGCCGGCGAAGTCCGCCACTATTTCGACAAGTACGGCGGGAACATGGGAACCGCCAACTGCGTATCCTGGTCGTTTGACCGCAAGGGCGTCATCGTCATCGACAACGAGGACGAAGAGCTCGACGAGGATACCGTTATGATGGACGCGCTGGACGCCGGCGCCGCCGATTTCGAGGCCGACGAGGCGGTTTTCAACGTCTACACCGGAGAGGATGATATCGCCTCTGTCGCGGACGCGCTGACGGCCAAGGGCTACACGCTGCTCTCCGCGCAGGTCGAGATGCTGCCGCAGAACGGATACATCAAGCTCACGAACGAGGACGACGTGAAGAACATGCAGAAGATGCTGGATATGTTTGAGGACAACGAGGATGTCCAGAACGTCTGGCACAACTGGGAAGACGCCGAGTAAAAAAGATGGAGATCGTTCCGGATCTTGTAAAGCGCGTCTTCGCGATCGCCTTTTCCGCGGCAAAGCGGCTCGTCGGCCTGCTCTGCGGAAAGAACGAGAGGATCGCCAAAAAGCTTCCGCTCATTGCCGCGCTTCTTTTTCTGGCCGTCTGTGTCTTTCAAAGCCTTCGCGCTCTGGCTGCCGCCGAACGGGAGGCTGCGCTGAGAAGAAGCGCAAATTGAAGCAATACGCTTGAAAAACCTTCCTGCTCTCATGCGGCGGGAAGGTTTTTCACAGATATTCCGTCAGGAAGTGGTCATATATGAAGATCCTGCTCAGCGCCTTTGAGCCCTTCGGCGGCGAGGGAGTGAACGCTTCGCAGGAAGCGCTGAAACTGATAAAGGCCCGCGAAGGAACGGAACTTGTCAAGATCACCGTTCCCACGGTGTTCGGACTTGCGGGAACGACGCTGCTCGAAGCCCTGCGCAGAGAAAAACCGGACGCCGTGATCTGTCTGGGCCAGGCGGGCGGACGCGCCGCCGTCACGCCGGAGCGCTGCGCGATCAATGTGCGCGATGCGCGGATACCCGACAACGCCGGACATCAGCCGAAGGACGAGCCCGTTATCGCCGGCGGCCCGGCAGCCTTTTTTTCCACGCTGCCGATCAAGGCCATGGCCGCCGCGGCCCGGAAGGACGGTTTCGCCGCGGAGATATCGAACAGCGCGGGGACCTTCGTGTGCAACGATCTGATGTACTCGCTGCTGTATACGCTCGAGAGGGAATTTCCGGCCGTCCGCGGCGGTTTTATCCATGTACCGGCGTGCGCATGCTCCGATCAGAGCGCTCCAGTACCCATCATGCCTTCCTCTGTGACCGCCGCCGCGATCGAAGCCATGCTTGCCGTTCTGTGAAAAAGAAAGCTCCCGCCTCCGAGGCGGGAGCTTTCACGTTGATATGAGCAGATCTGTAAGCCGGGTTCTGTCTTAAGCGACCATCTGTCTAGGCCTGTCGTTGCCGACAGGCTCAAGCCGCCTCCTGAGAGCGATCGGGCCGATCTATATGCTCTCCCACGGCGTTGCTCCGGATAGAGTTTACAGCACCGGCATGTCTCCATGCGGCGGGTGGGCTCTTACCCCGCCTTTCCACCCTTACCCGAGGCCAAAGGCTTCGGGCGGTATATTTCTGTTGCACTTGTCCGAGGGTCACCCCTGGCGGGCGTTACCCGTTATCCTTGCCCTGTGGAGCCCGGACTTTCCTCATGTGCAGGCTTTCGCCTTACACCCGCGGCCGCTCGGTCTGCTCACGGGGCTTATTCTATCCAATCCGTGCCTGCAAGTCAACAAGAATCTTGTTTTTGAGGCGCAAAAGTTTTATAATAAAATAGTTATGAGGTGATACTTTTGACGCTGCAAGAATATGTCGATTCCATAAAGGAAAAACGCATCGCCGTCATCGGCGCGGGCGTGAGCAATATGCCCCTCATCCGCCTTCTGCTTGAAAACGGCTGTAATGTTACTGTGTGCGACAAGCGCTCTCTTCCCGAGATGGGCGAGAAAGGCGAGGAACTGAAAGCTCTCGGCGCGTCGCTCAAACTTGGTGACGATTATCTCGAGGGGCTTGACCACGATCTGATCTTCCGCACGCCGGGATTGATGCCTTTTGATCCGCATCTCCTCGCTGCCGCGGAGAAGGGGAGTAAGATCACCTCCGAGATGGAGGTTTTCTTCTCGCTCTGTCCCTGCAGGACGATCGCCGTGACCGGCAGCGACGGCAAGACGACGACCACGACCGTCATTTCCGAGCTTCTGAAGGCTGCGGGCTATACCGTCCATCTTGGAGGCAACATCGGCCGTCCTCTGCTCTGCGACGTGCCGAAGATGCGGCCCGACGACTTCGCCGTGCTGGAGCTGAGCTCCTTCCAGCTGCACAGCATGAAATGCCGTCCGGACGTGGCCGTGATCACGAACATCTCTCCGAACCACCTTGACAAGCACAAGGACTATCAGGACTACATCGACGCGAAGATGTCCGTTTTTACCTCGCAGACGGCACGGGACAGACTGGTCCTCTGCCTTGACGACGCGCATTCCGCCTATTATGCCGCCGCGGCGAGATCCTCCGTCGCGTATTTCTCGGACAAAAGCGTCGTTCAGAACGGCGCGTACTGCCTTGACGGCGTCCTGTACCGCGTAAAAGACGGCGTTCCGCGCCGGATCATGGAGGCCTCGGATATCCGCATTCCCGGTGAGCACAATGTTCTGAATTATCTTGCCGCCTTTTCCGCGACCGAAGGCCTTGTCCCGGACGAGGTCTGCCGCGAGGTGGCGACGTCCTTCGCCGGGGTCGAGCACCGTCTTGAACAGGTAAGGCTGCTCAGGGGCGTGCTCTTCATCAACGACTCGATCGCCTCCAGTCCGACCCGTACGGCCGCGGGCCTCCGCGCCGTAAAGAGAAAGCCGATCATCATCGTCGGCGGCTATGACAAGCACATTGCCTTCGACGGGCTAGGCGACGATCTTTGCCGCCTTGCCAAGAGGGTGTTTATCACGGGCGCGACGGCCGACAAGATCCGCACGGCGGTCGAGCGCTCGGCGTTTTATCCCGAAAGCGGCCTTCGCTTTGACGTGATCGACAGCTTTGACGACGCTGTACGCGCCGCCGCAGCTTCCGCGCGGGAGGGCGACATCGTGCTTCTCTCGCCGGCCTGCGCCTCTTTCGACGCTTTCCCGAATTTTGCCGCCCGCGGCAATCATTTCAAAGAACTGGTCATGGAGCTGAAAGATGAAGATATCGGATATCAGGCCTGAGATCTGGGCGCTCGCCGAAGAGACGGAAAAAACGATCCGGCCCGTTTTCGACAGGATCGACGAGACGGCGCTGCACAATACGCGCAAGGTCATGCAGGCTTTCCAGGACAACCGCGTGTCCGACGCCTGCTTTGCCGGGACGACCGGCTACGGCTATGACGATCTCGGGCGCGAAACGCTCGACAGGATCTACGCGCAGGTCTTCGGCGCGGAGGCCGCCCTCGTCCGCACGGGCTTTGTCAACGGCACGCATGCGCTTACTGCCGCGATGTACGCTCTTGTCGGACCGGGCGATACGATCCTCGCGGCCACGGGCGCGCCGTATGACACGCTGCGCTGCGCCATCGGCATCAGCGGCGAGCGTCACGGCTCGCTGAAGTTCTACGGCGTGGACTACGCCCAGGTCGAGCTTGCCCCGGACGGCGGGCCCGATTACGCGGCGATCGAACAGGCCGCGGCCGATCCGAAAGTGAAGGCCGTGATGATCCAGCGCTCCCGCGGCTATGAAGACCGCCGCGCTCTTACGGTCGAGGAGATCGGAAAGATCTGCACAGTTGTCAAAACGGCAAACCCCGCGGCGTATGTCATGGTCGACAACTGCTACGGCGAATTCACCGATACCCTCGAGCCGCCGGAAGTCGGCGCGGATATCATCGCCGGGTCTCTGATCAAGAATCCCGGCGGCGGGATCGCCCCGACGGGCGGCTACGTGGCCGGAAAGAAAGAGCTCGTCGAGCGCGCGGCCATGCGTCTGACGACGCCGGGCATCGGCGGAGAATGCGGCTCCACGCTCGGCGTGAACAGGCTGCTCTATCAGGGGTTCTTCCTTGCGCCGCATACGGTCGCACAGGCCCTGAAAACGGCCGTTTTCTGCGCCGCCATGATGGAGCGCATCGGACTGGAAACCTCGCCGAAGGCGGCCGAGAAGCGCTCTGACATTATCCAGATGGTCAAGCTCGGCACGCCCGAAAACATGAAGCTTTTCTGCGCGGGGATCCAGGCGGGTGCGCCCGTTGATTCCTACGTCACGCCCGAGCCCTGGCAGATGCCCGGCTACGACTGCCCGGTCATCATGGCGGCGGGCTCCTTTATCCAGGGCTCGTCGATCGAGCTCTCGGCCGACGGCCCCTTCCGCGAGCCCTACACGGTATATATGCAGGGCGGCTTGACCTACGAATCCGGCAGGCTCGGCGTCATGCTGGCTGCGAGCGCCATGACGGAGAACAAGGAGTGATCATGATGGAAGTCCAGAAAGAGATCGAAAAGCTCCGCAAAGAGATCAATTACCACAGCAAGCTCTACTATGTTTACGACGCGCCGGTGATCTCGGACTATGATTTCGACATGCTCATGCAGCGTCTCAAGACGCTCGAGAACGAGCATCCCGAGCTGATCACGCCCGATTCTCCCACGCAGCGCGTCGGCGGGCAGGCGCTCTCTCAATTCACGCAGGTGCATCATCAGGTCCCGCTGGAGAGCCTGACCGACGTCTTCTCCTATGACGAGCTCTTCGCCTTCGGCGAGCGGATGGACAGCCTGATCTCCGAGAGCCACAACTACACGGTCGAGCCGAAGATCGACGGTCTTTCGATGTCGCTCGAGTATGAAAACGGCGTGTTTGTGCGCGGCGCGACGCGCGGCGACGGCACGACGGGCGAGGATGTGACCGAGAATCTGCGCACCGTACGTTCCGTCCCGCTGCGGATCGACAACGCGCCGGAAAGGCTGATCGTGCGCGGTGAGGTCTATATGTCCAAGGCCGTGTTTGAAGAGCTCAACCGTGATCGGGAGATCAAAGGCGAGCCGCTCCTGGCCAATCCGCGGAACGCGGCGGCCGGCTCCATGCGCCAGCTCGACCCGAAGGTCGCCGCCTCGCGCAAGCTCGACATCATCTGCTTCAACCTGCAGTACACCTCTGGCGAGCCCTTCGCGACCCACGCCGAAACGCTCGACGCCATGCGCGACATGGGTTTTCCCGTCGTGCAATACAAAGTCTACGACAATATCCGCGATTGTGTGGAGCGTATCGAGTGGCTGGGCGAGAACAGGGGAGAGCTGCCCTTCGATATGGACGGCGCTGTCATCAAGATCAATTCGCTTGCGCAGCGCACCGCGCTCGGCAGCACGGCCAAGGCGCCGCGCTGGGCGGTGGCCTTCAAGTATCCTCCGGAAAAGAAAGAGAGCCGTGTTGTCGATATCGCCGTGCAGGTCGGCCGTACGGGCGTCCTGACGCCCAAGGTGATCGTCGAGCCCGTCCGCCTCGCCGGTACGACGGTCTCCGCCGCGACGCTGCACAATCAGGACAACATCGACCGTCTGGACGTGCGCCTCGGTGATACGGTCGTGCTGCAGAAAGCGGGCGAGATCATCCCCGAGGTCGTCTCGGTGAATTACGCCAAGCGTCCCGCGGGCACGACGCCTTTCAAAATGCCCGAATTCTGCCCGGAGTGCGGCTCTCCCGTCGTGCGGGACGCGGACGGAGCGGCTCTGCGCTGCACGAGTCCGGAGTGCCCCGCGCAGCGTCTGCGCAACCTCGCGCACTTTGCGTCGCGCGAGGCGATGGACATTGAAGGCCTCGGCATCTCCGTGTGCGAAAGCCTGATCAACAGCGGTCTCGTGCGCGGTTTTGCGGATCTGTATTATCTCGAGGCCCAGTCCGTCGCCATGCTGGAGAGAATGGGCGAAAAGTCCGCGCAGAACCTGATCGCCGCGATCGAAAAAAGCAAACAGGCCGGACTTGCAAGACTTCTGTGCGCCTTCGGCATCCGGCAGGTCGGCCAGAAGGCGGCCAAGACGCTGGCCATGCATTTTCCGGATCTCGACGCCCTCATGTCGGCTGGCGAAGATGAGCTCAAGGCGATCCCGGATATCGGCGCGATCACGGCCGGCTTTATCACGGAATGGTTTTCCCTGGAGCAGTCGAAGCATCAGATCCGACTCCTGCGCGAGGCAGGCGTCAGCTTCGACAGCCGCGAAAGCATCGTCGACAGCCGCTTTGCTGGCAAGACCTTCGTGCTGACGGGCGCGCTGCAGAACTATACAAGGGACGAGGCCTCCGCGATCATCGAGCGCTACGGCGGCAAGGCCTCCGGCTCGGTATCGAAAAAGACGAGCTATGTTCTTGCGGGGGAGAACGCCGGCAGCAAGCTGACAAAAGCGCAGGAACTGGGCATTCCGGTCATCAGCGAGGAAGAATTTGCGGAAATGATCCGTTAAAAGAGATCCATCCTGTGTCGCCGCGGGGTATAGGCCCCGCGGCGACTTTTTTTCTCCCGCGGCATAGAATAGCACGAGCGTCTGCTCACGCAAAGCTACAGGAGGAATGATTGTGGACAACAAACCCATGAATGATCATCTTTTCGGCGCGCTTCCTTCCCGCGCGCCGCTGGCCTCGGCCTATGTGCCCATGCAGGAGAGCGTCGAGCCGAACTATCCGCCCCAGACCGCCATCGCGCGCGGTACGCTCTTCCCCGGGCTCGATCTGCCCTTCCGCGGCATGGTCAACCGCCCGCTCCCGGCCACCCCGCTGGGAGAATTGATGGCGATCGATTTCGTCGCCGACGAGCTCTCTCTTTACCTCGACACGCATCGGGACGACAAGGAAGCCTTTGCCATGTATCAGTCGGTTCTTGCTCTTTCCAAAGAGGCGCACGCGCGTTATGCGGAGAATTGCGCTCCGATCGTAAAGAACGACATGCTTGGGATGAAAAACTATGCCTGGCTCAACGAGCCCTGGCCTTGGGATTTCAAGAGAGCAGAGGAGGGCTGAAAAAATGTTTGTGTATGAAAAGAAGCTGCAGTATCCCGTAAAGATCAAAAATCCCAATCCCGCGCTCGCCAAGATCATCATCTCTCAATACGGCGGCCCGGATTGTAAAAACCGATAATAGCTAAAATGTAAAAAATAGAGATAGCTGATTTGTCTCTTTTGCATAAACGATATGGGAGAGGATCGAGCGCAGGGCGGCGTTCTTGGCCGCTTCGCTCACCGTCTCGTCTTTGAGGATCGCAAGCACGTCGGCGGTCCTCTTTTTCATGTCGCCGGGTGTGACGGCTTTGGCCTCGGCTGCCGCGAGCACGGCCGCCTGCTGCTTGCGAAGGGCCTCTATGCCCTCTTGCAAGCGCTTCTTTTTGCGTCCGTACTCTTCGACGGTATCAATGCCCATCTCGTAGGATCGTTCGATACGGCGAAGTTTGAGCTCTTCTACGGAGATCAGATGATCGTAGTCCGTCGAAGGCTTCGGGACCATCCTCGGCGTGATTGTGAAGGTCGCTGTTGTCAGCCGGTTTTCCAGCTCCGCGATTACGGCGCGGTTGGCCTTCGCGATCGAAAGGGAATGCGATACCGAGCAGGATCCGTGTGCGTATTTATAGCACTGCATCGACGGGCAGGCGAGATTGGAATATACGAGCGTCGAGCCGCAGGCGGAGCAGCGCACAAGACCCTTGAGCATCCAGTCGACAGGTTGATCGTGCCGCGTATAAGGGAGAGCCTTCGCGCGGCGTTCGAGTTTCTTCTGCACGAGGCCGAAGGTCTCGGCGTCAATGATCGGCTCAAAGCCGCCGTCGATCAGGATCGCGTTTTCATTGTCGACTTCGGCACCGTGGACATAGTCGACCTTTCCGTCCTTCGACCATCGGATTTTTCCGGTATAGACAGGATTGCGCAGTATGTACCGTACCCATCGGTTTGTCGGCTCAGATCCTCGGCGCGTACGGACGCCGGCCGCAGAGAGCTCTCGCGTGATGGTCGTGATACCTTTCCCGTCGAGATAGTCGGCAAATATCCGGCGTACCGTGGGCGCAAATTCGTTCGGAATATACGTCTTTTCCCGGACGTCATAGCCGAAGGCGGGAACGGTGACGATCTCGCCGCGGCTGACCTTCTCTGCCATACCGCGCTTGACCTCGCCAGAGAGCCGGATCGAATAGTATTCATCCATCCATTCGATGATGCGCTGCATGAGCGCACCGAAGGGGGAGTCCTCGATCGGCTCGGAGATCGAGACAACCTCAACACCGAGGCGGTTGAGCATGGACTTGTAGAAGATGCTCTCCTCTTGGTTGCGCGCGAAGCGCGAGAACTTCCAAACGAGGATCACCGAGAAGGGATGCGATTTATCCTTGGCCAGGGCGATCATATCCTGGAAACTCTTTCGCTTCTTCGCATACCGGCCGGACACGCCATCCTCCACAAAGACGAACTCCTGCGGGACGTCCATATCATGGGAGGCTGCGTACTCGCGGATCAGTCTCAGTTGGCTGTCAAGGCTGTATTCATCCTGCCGCTCCGTCGAAACGCGGACATACGCGGCGGCGGTTTTCATGGGATCACCCCTTTCCGTTTGCCACGTCGGGTAAGCAAGCCGGGCAGAACTGCCACTCAAAACGCGACAAATATTTGTTGTCTACAAGGGCTTCTTTGACCTGACGGAGGTTATGGCAATCGTAAACCCAGCAGCTCATCCTGCTTTCAAAGGGGATATCGTTTACACATTCGGCGTCCGTGTCGTGGACGGTGTGACTGCGCATATCAAAACAGTAAGGGCCAAAGACTGAAGATGGATAGTACCCTATTTCTTCCGCAAAATCAAAGATGAGTTTGGTCGCAGACGGGTTCCCGTTTGCTTCTCCTAAAAGTTGCGGAATGTCAGGCTCTTCGTATTCGTGGGTATCATTGTATGTTGAATTGAGTCCGCACGAGCAAAGGGAAAGAGCGCAGACAAAGGCGAGAATAGCATTTGTTATTTTTTTCATTTCAGTAAGCCTTATTTCACCGTGCTGATGAAGTGCGTGGCCTTGCCGATGATGCGCACTCGGTTCATGTCGTCGTTCCAGAACACTGTCGGTTTATATGTCGGGTTCTCGGGTTCCAGGATGATATGATCATCAAAGAAGCGGATCCTTTTGAGCGTGGCCTCGTCACCGTCCACCAGGACGGCGGCAATGTCGCCGCTGTTCACTTCGGCGTCGGCTTTGACGCAGACGATATCTCCGTCGAAAATGCGGGCGTTTATCATGCTGTCGCCGCGGCAGACAAGAGTGAAGTCACACTTGATATAGGACGGGACGTCGTCGAAGTCCTCAATGTTCTCCTCCGCAAGGATCGGATCACCGCAGGCAATCCGGCCGAGGCGGGGGACTTTGTATGTCGAGGGAATAGGATGGATGTTTCGAGGCAAAGAGACTTCATCATCCATGCACATCAGCCAAGAAGGCTTGACATTAAGCGCGCTGGCAAGAGCAGCGATGGTCTCTCTTTTAAGATTTACGACCATCCCTGTTTCATACTTATGGATTGCAGAAAACTTCAAGCCAACCTTATCGGCTAATTCTTTTTGTGTTAAATGCGCAGCAAGGCGAGCTTGTTTAATCCTCTCTCCAGTAGTCATTACAGGAATCAACTCCTTCTGTCTTAATAATACCACAGTTTTTCTCGAAATCAAGAAATTTTTTCTTGACAAGACAAAAAGTCGATGCTATTATGGCATTGTCCTATAAAGACAATTTTGAGAAAGGAGGAACGACCATGAACAGCCAGCTTCTCAAGAGCAAGATGGTAGAGTTCGGCGACACGCAGGCAGATCTTGCTGCTGCAATAGGCATCAGTGCCTCAAATTTCAACGATAAAGTAAACGGAAAGGTCCCTTTCCGGCAGAATGATATTGCTGCAATTCGCAGGCGTTATCATCTTACTGCCGAGGAAGTGGACCATATTTTTTTTGATGCGTAATTGTCCTAAAAAGACAATACAAAGCGCAAACGGCAGAAAGGAGGAACCCTATGTCAAGCGCACAGAATCACCGGGCGAGAAGCCACCGGAGCGAATTCCGGAAGGGGCCGTACCGGGCGAGCTCACGGATGTCCATCGGGACGCCGACGCTGCACAAAAACCATTTCGCGCAGTTCATCAGACAGATCCGGCAGGCAGGAAAGGCCAGGCGCAGGGAAGCGCAGGGTGCCGAGCCGGTCGAATCGTAGGCCAAGCCGTCGCCGCATAGCTATGAGGGGAGGTGAGCTTGATGGCAGGGAAGGAATTGACGTGCGTGAGCTATGTGATCATGCCGGACGGACGATCTGTCCCGGCCGACGAGCTCACACCGGAAGAGGCTGCGGAGTGGCAGCGGCACATGACCGCAAGGCTGGAAGAGGGGATGCGTGAGTTCTACACACAGCATCCGGAGGAGTACAGCAAGATCAAATAGAAAGGACGCACACATGAAAATCTTTAAGAACCGGAAGAAGGAAAACGAGCTGCTCGGCAAGGCGCTCGGCGCGGCGGTGAAGGAGGCCATCACGCTGAAGGAGGAAAACCAGAAGCTCCGGAACAAGTGCGCCGAGCAGGAGAAGAGGATCCAGATGCTCGACGGGGTACGCACGTCGCAGAACGCGGAGATCGAGAGACTTCACAAAGACTTCAATGAGGTCGTAAGCATGAAGAACTCGTCTTTGGATCGCAACCGCCGCTGCATCGCCAGGGAAGAGCAGATGGAGAAAGAGATCGAGAAACTGCAAGCCGAGCTCAAAGTCCGCAGCGGCGAGGTCGTCACGCTGAAAGATCTGGTCGAGCGCCAGGGCGAGGATCTGCAAGCTGCGAGGGACACGCTGCGGCGGGTAAAAAATGTCCTTCGCTGAAAAAAGAAAAGCCGCCTGCTGGCACAGGCGGCGGAAAGGAGCAACGGGCGTTGCTGATCCTCTCAACGATTGGAGTATAGCACAAAGCCCGGGAAAACACAATGAAAAAATATTTTGTCGGAGGACTGCTGATCCTCCAGCTCATCAACAACGAGGTCTTGAGCTGGATCGTGCTGGCCATTACCGCGTGGATCTTCTTTATCAAGATCGTTCCGCAGCTCCTCGAGGGCACGAAATGATGATCCCCGACGCGCCGGACATCCGCATGACGGAAGCGACAGGCTATCCGAAAAAAGTCACCTGGCCGCGCTGCCCGATCTGCGGAGATGAATGCGAGACCGTTTACAAGGTGGCTGGCTATGTGGTCGGGTGTGACAACTGCACCGAAACGCAGAGCGCATGGGAATGGGAGGAAGAAAATGCAGAATAACATCAAAGCCGCGCGGGAGGCGCTGGGGCTGGGGCAGAAGGAACTGGCCGCGCTGGCCCGGGAGATAGAACCGCGGATCGACGTCGGGATGATCTCCCGCTTTGAGAACGGCGTGTGCTTACCGACGCCCATCGTAGCGGAACGACTTGCAAGCGCTCTCGGGGTATCTTCCCGCGATCTTTTCTCTCCGGAGGGGCAGGAATACCTGCTGAACATACGCGACGCGGACGAGCCTGTGGAGGGCCTGCCGTTCGTCCTCGAGGATCTGATGAACGAGCTGGGCAGCACGCCGAGGACGCGGCGCGAGCTGTGCGTGGCGCTGGACATATCGGACAGGCGGCTCCGAAAGAGGATCGCCGAGGCCCGCGAGTTGGGCTACTGCATCGTCAACCAGGGCGACGGATATTTCATCCCGGAAGATCTGTCGGACATGAAGCAATTCTATTTCACCGAGCGTCGCCGGGCGCTCTCCATCCTGCGGGGGCTGCGACGCCTTCGGAAGTACTTAAAGAAAATGGGGGTTAACTTACATGAATGAACTTACACCGTATGAGGGCCAGATGCCCGTGAGCGTCCGCGACGAGCAGGACGCGCTGCTGAGTATGGACCTCGACAACGTCATTGCGCTGTCTGAGCGCGCGGACAAGCTGGTCGATGCGCTCAATAAGATCATGGCGGCGGCCATTAAGATCACGACTGAGAAAGACTGGGTAATCATCGGCGGAGAGCCGTATCTGACGGAGCCGGGCGCGACGAAGGTCGCGCGTCTGTTCGGGATCACATGGAAGATCCACGAAGGATACCCGAAGCAGGAGATTGACGGAGAGGGC
>JBGUZD010000108.1:0-17033 GCA_045222695.1 Candidatus Limivicinus sp. | reverse complement strand
GGAGGGCGGTTTTTCCCCGCCGACGCCACACCCGGGAGTGTCATCTATGAGTTTCGACTGGTATCCGCTGTGGAACTCGCTGCGCATCGCGGCGATCAGCTGCGTGCTGGTGTTCTTCACGGGGATCTTTTTCGCCTATTACGCGGCGCGGCTGCCGAGCACGGTCAAGGGCGTGCTGGAGGTGATCCTCACGCTGCCGATGGTGCTGCCGCCAACGGTCTGCGGCTATTTCCTGCTGCTCGTCTTCGGCGTGAAGCGCCCGCTGGGCATCTTTCTGCTGCGCTTCGGCGTCAAGTTCGTCATGACCTGGTACGGCGGCGTGCTCGCCGCGGCGGTCGTGGCCTTCCCGCTGATGTACCGCACGGCGCGCGGCGCCTTTGAGAGCTTTGACAAGACGCTGGCCTATTCCGGGCAGACGCTGGGCCTTTCCAACACTTATATCTTCTGGCGCATCCGCATGCCCGCCTGCCGGCAGGGCATCCTGGCCGGGACGGTGCTGGCCTTCGCCCGCGCGCTCGGCGAGTACGGCGCGACGAGCATGCTCATCGGCTATACGCCCGGCAAGACCGCCACGATCTCGACCACGGTCTATCAGCTCTGGCGCACGAACGACGAAAAGGGCGCGATGTTCTGGGTGCTGATCAACCTCGCGATCAGCACGGTCGTGCTGCTGAGCGTGAACATGCTCGAGGCCCGGCAGAAGAAGGCGGTGAAGGCATGAGTCTGAGCGTCGACATCCGCAAACGGCTCGGCAGCTTCACGCTGGACGTGAGCTTCACGGCCGAGAGGGGGATCACCTCCCTGCTCGGCGCCTCGGGCTGCGGCAAGAGCATGACCCTGAAGTGCATCGCGGGCATCGAAAAGCCCGACGAGGGGCGCATCACGCTCGACGGACGGGTGCTCTTCGATTCGGAGAAAAAGATCAATCTGCCGCCGCAGGCGCGGCGCGTGGGCTATCTGTTCCAGAACTACGCGCTCTTTCCGAATATGACGGTTCGACAGAACATCCTCTGCGGCCTCAACCGGGAAAAGGACCGCTCGGCAAAGGAGCGGCGGCTGCGCGAGATCCTGCGCATGATGCAGCTCGAGGGGCTGGAAGAAAGAAAGCCCTCCCAGCTCTCCGGCGGGCAGCAGCAGCGCGTCGCGCTCGCGCGCATCCTCGTCAGCGACCCGCAGATCCTGCTGCTCGACGAGCCCTTCTCGGCGCTCGACGGGCATCTGCGCGACTCGCTGAAGGTGGAGATGCGCGACCTGCTGGAGCGCTTCGGGCGCGAGGTGCTGATGGTCACGCACGACCGCAACGAGGCCTACAACATGAGCCGCGAGATCGCCGTGATGGACAAGGGGCGGCTGCTCGCCGTCAAGCCCACGAAGGCGCTCTTTGCCGATCCGGGCAGCGTGCAGGCCGCGATCCTCACCGGCTGCAAGAACATCGCCGCGGCCAGGCGCGTCGGCGAGCACACGGTGGAGGTCCCCGAATGGGGCGTCCGCCTCGAAACGAAGCAGCGCGTGGAGGAGGGCCTCTGCGCCGTCGGCATCCGCGCGCACTATTTCAATCCCTCCGCGGCGCAGAACCGCTTTGCGGTGCGCTTCGTCGAGGAGATGGAGGAGCCCTTCGAGACGATCATCCAGTTCCGCTATGCCGCGCAGAGCGACGAGAGCCCGGCGATCTGGTGGCGGCTCGGGAAGGACAAGCGGCCGCAGGAGTTCCCGAAGGAGCTCGGCGTCGCCGCGGTAAACATCCTGTTGCTTTACGAATGAACAAAGGTCCCTCATCCGTCAGCCGTTCAGCAACCGCTCGAAGGGACGTACGCTCCTCATCCGTCAGCCGTTCGGCAACCGCTCGAAGGGACGTACGCTCCTCATCCGTCAGCCGTTCAATAACCGCTCGAAGGGACGTACGCCCCTCATCCGTCAGCCGTTCAGCAACCGCTCGAAGGGACGTACGCCCCTCATCCGTCAGCCGTTCGGCTGACACCTTCCCCCTAGGGGGAAGGCTATAATGAAAGGAGATTATAAAATATGAAAATCAGCGCGAGAAATCAGTTCAAGGGCAAGATCGTCGGCATCCAGGAGGGCGCCGTCAACGGCATCGTCAAGATCGACATCGGCGGCGGCAACGTCATGAGCGCCACGATCTCGATGAACGCGATCCGCGAGCTCGGCCTCGAGGTCGGCAAGGAGGCCTACGCCATCGTCAAGGCCACCTCCGTCATGGTCGGCGTGGATCACTGAAGTCATATACAGCAAAAGGCAGGCCCTGTCGGGCCTGCCTTTTTGCTTGCCTCTACCGCTCCGTCAGCGAGAGCGGGAGCTCCATGCGGTTCGCCTCCAGCAGCGCGCGGTCGCGCAGGAGCTCCTGCGCCGGGCCGTCGGCGGCGATCCGCCCGTTCGACACCAGGATCACGCGCCCGCAGGTGTCGAGGATCAGATCGAGGTCGTGCGAGGTGATGAGCTTGGTCTGGCTCAGCTCCCGGATCGTGTTGATGACGAGACGGCGGTTATACGGGTCGAGCGCGGAGCTCGGCTCGTCCATCAGGATCGCCTCGGGCTCCATGGCCAGGATCGTCGCGATGGCCGCCATGCGCTTTTCGCCGCCGGAGATCTTGTGGTTGTAGCGGTGCTTGAGATCCTCCAGATGAAGCCGCGCGAGCACGGCGTCCACGCGCGCGTCGGCCTCCTCGCGCGAGAGCATGTAGTTCAGCGGCGCGAAGATCATGTCCTCGTAGACCGTGGGCATGAACATCTGGTTGTCGGAGTTCTGCAGCACGAAGCCGAGCTTTCTTCTGATCTCGCCGAGTGTGTCGCGTTTGACCTCGACGCCGTCGACGAGGATCTTCCCCTCGCCCTGCAGCAGCCCCAGCAGCAGCTTCATCACCGTGGATTTGCCCGCGCCGTTCGCGCCGATGAGACCCACGGCCTCGCCGTCTTCAATGCGGAAGCTCAGATCCCGCAGGACCGGGCGGTCCTTTTCGTAGGCAAAGCTCACATTCTGAAATTCGATCATCTCTCTCACCTCACGATCGCGGAGCCGAGCAGCTGCGCCACGGGCACGAAGCGCAGCAGCAGGAAAACGAGGACGCAGCCGAGCATATACAGCACGTCCCGCGCCCGGAAGGGCTTGACGTCCGCGTAGTGGAAATGCTGGTGGTAGCCGCGCAGCAGCATGCTGGCGTAGAGCTCCTGCGCGCGGTCCATGCTGCGCAGCAGCAGCTGGCCGAGGAAGGAGCCCCAGGCCGAAACGTGGATCCCCTTCTGTCCGGGCGCGCGCAGATGGTAGGCGTCGGTCATGATCGCGAGCTCCTCGGTCATCACGCCGACATAGCGATAGGTCAGCAGCAGGAGCGTGACGAGCAGCTTCGGCACGTGCAGCTGACGCAGCGCGGCGCACAGAAGGTCGATCGGCGTGGTCGCCATCAGCAGGAAGGAGGCCATCAGACAGTAGAGGCCCTTGAGCATCAGCGTGAGCATCGACACCACGCCGCCCGTGACCGCGAGCGCGCCGAGGCGCAGCACGACCGTCTTGTCGAAGAAGGGGTTGAACAGGCCCACCGCCATGACCAGCGGCAGCACGATGCGCAGCTTGTAAAAGCAGCTGCGGACCTCGATCCCGCTCAGCTGGAAGAGCAGGACCGGCCAGAGCAGCATCGGAACGAGGCCGCCCAGGTCGTACTTGTCGAAGGAGAGCGTGACAAGGATGTATGCGATTGTGGCGATCAGCTTCGCCGCGGGGTGCAGCGCGTGGATCGGCGAGGAGCGCGCGGCGAGCTCGTCCATCTCGGCAAGCTCGTGCAGCGCCTTTTGCATCTTGTTCATGGCAGTTCCTTCAAACAGACGGATAAGGGGCGTCGTCAGACGCCCCTTTCCTTATGATTTGATAAGCCAAGGACTCAGGCCGTTTTCTTTTTCCGGAAGAAGCCGCCGGCGAGACACACGAGGATCGCCACGCCCGCGACCATCGCGGAGCCGACGATGCCCGAGACCGTGGTGCCCGCGGGCGTGTCGTTGTCCGAGAAGGCGTAGTCCGGCAGGAAGGCGGTCTTGTCCTGGATCGCGCCGGCCGTGTCGGCCGCGGCGCTCTCGACGCCGTAGGCCTCCTCGTCGAGGCCCATGTTCTCGGCGTAGCCCTCCTCGGCGTTGCCGAAGAGCGCCCACTCGAGGCCGTCCGGGTTGGAGCTGGCCAGCAGGCTCAATCCGCCGCCGACGACGAGCACCACGACAGCCAGGATCGCGACGACCGCCTTGAGCGAGCGCTTCGAGCTCTCGCCCTCGGCGGGCTCGATGCCCTGGAGCAGCTCGGGACGGGACTCATAGACGAAGAGCAGCACGGCGGAGGTGATCAGGCCCTCGACCAGGCCGATGGCCAGATGGATGGGCTGCATCAGCGCGACGAAGGCGCCAAAGGGCAGCTCGGTGATGCCGGAGAGGCTGGTCTCCAGCACGACGGAGAAGGCGCCGAGCTGCAGCGTGACGATGCAGCCGAGGATCGACGCGGCGACGATGCGGCCGCGCTGCGCGCTCTTGCCCTCGCCGAAGAGCTTGCTGCGCATGATCGGGCGCCAGATCAGGAAGTAACCGACGAAGCAGCCGTAAAACGCCATGTTCCAGACGTTCGCGCCCAAAGCCATCAGGCCGCCGTCGGCAAAGAAGAGACATTGGATCGCCAGGATCACGATCATCGACAGGAAGCCCGCATAGGGCCCTAGCAGCGCGGAGAGCAGCATGCCGCCGCACATGTGGCCCGAGGAGCCCGTGCCGGGGATCGTGTAGTTGATCATCTGGCCCGCGAAGACCAGCGCGGCCGTGACCGCCATGACGGGCAGCTTCTGCGGCTCGTCATCCTCTTTGAGCTTGTGGATCGATACGCCGGCCGCGGCGCCGGAGGCCACGTACATCGTCGCGGCGACGGCGGGTGCCAGCAGGGCGTCTGCCATATGCATGAACAACACTCCTTTGCTTTTGTGTTGTCATCAGTATACGGCCGCCTTTTTTCGCCCGCAAGCCCCCCGGGGGGATAGAATTTTCAAAGGCGGGGACCGTTCCGACACGGTCCCCGCCCTGTTTTTCCCGTTACATCCTCAGTCTGTTTTCGCCGAGCTTCTCTACCCGCTTTGCCCGCACGCGGTCGGCGATCGCAAAGGGCGTCGTGACGAGCGCCATGTAGGGCACGAGGATCAGCAGGGCCGGGATCAGATACAGGAAGGGCACGGGGATCCACTTGTAAAAGATCTCGAGGAGGAAGTTGCCCTCGGTCTCGACCGAGAAGAAGTAGTTGGCCTTGGGGTGCAGACCGCTCCAGCGCAGGAGCATGTTCACGCCGAAGATCGCGAGCGCGATCAGAAAGGCCGCGAGCACCGTGCGCGGCAGATCCCGGAAGCGCGGACGATAGAGGCCGAAGCAGACGATGGCAAGGCCCTCGATCACGATCATGAAATGCGTGCCGTAATAGCCCAGCATGCGCGGCAGCAGCAGTGAGTAGCCGTCAAAGCCGTTGCCCGGCATCACCAGCGCCATCAGCGCGCCGAGCGGCGCGACGAAGAAGCCGAAGCACATCAGCGGACGGCTGCGGCGCAGCACGGCGATGGGGATGAGCATCATGTTGATGTTGCAAAGCTGCAGCGGCAGCTCGCCCCACCAGTTGAAACCGCCCATATTCGCCGTGATGACGTTGTAGTCCGTGTCGAGCGAGAGCATGTATTTATAGATGAAATAGCCGACGAAGGTCACGAGGCAGGCGGCGACGAGCACCGTGGTCTTCGCCTTGTCGCTCTTTCCGCGCAGCAGCAGGCTCGCGATGACGAGCAGCGCGAGAAAGGCCGCGAGCACGATGAGAAAGAGCGTGTTGAAGGGCCGCATGATCCAGAAATCGTTTTGAAGCTGCATGGTAGGGACCTCCCCGGAATAGAATATGCTTTTTCCCCGCCGGGAAGAAGCTCAGTCCGTGATGACGACGCTTTCGATCACGGGCTGCTGATCGGGCGGGATCGTGCCGTTGTCGTCGATGGGGCGGGCGTCCTTCGCGATCTGCTCGAGGATCTCCATGCCCTCGACCACGCGGCCGAAGGCGGCGTAGCTGCCGTCGAGGAAGGTCGCGTCCGCGACGGTGATGAAGAACTGGGAGCTGGCGCTGTCCGGGTCCTTCGCGCGCGCCATCGAGATCACGCCCTTGACGTGGCTGATGGGGTTGTCCACGCCGTTCTGCGCGAACTCGCCGCGGATCTTTTCGTCCGCGCCGCCGGTGCCGTTGCCCTTCGGATCGCCGCCCTGGATCATAAAGCCGTCCATGATGCGGTGGAAGGTCAGGCCGTCGTAAAAGCCCTGCTGCGCGAGCTTGCAGAAATTCGCCACGGTGATGGGGGCGCTGCCCTCGTCGAGCTCGAGCTTCACGGTGCCGTAGTCGCGGATCGTGATCTCCGCGTGGCGCAGGCTTTGGAAGCTTTCTACCTCTTCCTCCGCGGCCGCGGCGGGCGCGGGGACGCTCTTTTCCCCGCAGGCACAGAGGCCGAGCGCGAGAAGGAAGACGAGCAAAAGACACATGCCTTTTTTCACTTTTCAGATCCTCTTTTCGCGTTTTTCTACAGTATACCCCCTTTTGCTCCGGAGCGCAAGAAAGGGCGCGCCTTTTTACGCCGACGCGCCGCTTGGTCAAAAAGGAGAAATGTATCACGCGATATTGTGCATTTTGCATAAATGAACTCGCTTTTTTTAGGCGAAAACGCCCCGTATACTTGACAAAAGTAACGATGAAAAGTAAAATGTGGGCGTCGTGAAAGCGACATATCTTTTGTAAGGAGAATACGGAAAATGAAAAAGTTCTTAGCGCTTCTTCTCGCCGCGGTCATGGTCTTCGCTCTGGCCGCCTGCGGCCAGCAGGCCGCTCCGGCGCCCGCCGCCGAAGCTCCCGCCGCCGAGGCTCCCGCCGCCGAAGCTCCCGCCGCCGAGGCTCCCGCTGCGGATGAGGGCATCACGCTGGACGTCATCATCTGCCAGTACGGCCCCAACACGCAGGAATGGTTCCTGGGCAAGGGCATGAACGGCACGAACTTCGTCGATAAGTTCGAGGCCGAAAACCCGGGCATCAAGCTCAACCTTGAGGTCATTTCCTGGAACGACGTGCACCAGGTCGTCGACACCCGCATCGCCAACAACAACGCCCCCGACATCCTGAACATCGACACCTTCTCCGAGTTCGTTCCCGACGGACTGCTGATGCCCGTCAAGGATTACTGCCCGGAGGATCTGTACAACGACTTCTTCCCCGCCTTCATCGCTGAGTCCGTGATCGACGACACCGTGTGGGCCGTTCCCGACCTCGCCTCCGCCCGCGCGCTGTTCTACAACGTCGACCTGCTCAAGGACGCCGGCGTTGAGGTCCCGACCACCTGGGCCGAGCTCGAGGACGCCTGCCAGGCCATCCTTGACTACTACAACGGCGACGTGTACCCCTGGGGCATCGACATGACCACCGACGAAGGCCAGGCCTGCTTTGCCTACTACGCCTGGGGCAACGGCGGCGGCTTTGTCGACGCCGACGGCAACTGGGCCCTGAACAGCCCGGAGAACGTCGAGGCCGTCAACTTCGCGGTCGGCCTTGTGAACAAGGGCTTCACCAACCCCAACCCCGCCACCGAGACCCGCTATGACCTGCAGGATATGTTCGCCGCCGGCAAGCTCGCGATGCTGCTGACGACCAACCAGCTGCCCACCTATGTTTCCGATAAGGGCGGCAGCATCAACATGGCCACCGCCGGCATCCCCGCCAACGAGGGCAAGACCGGCTCCTCCGTCGGCGTCATGGACCGCGTCATGGCCTTCAAGGACGACTCCGCTCCCGACCAGGCCGCGCGCAACGAGGCCATCGGCAAGTTCCTGAAGTTCTTCTACAATCCCGAGAACTACGTCGGCTGGGTCAGCATGGAGGGCTTCCTGCCCGCCGTCAACTCCGCCGTTGAGGCGCTCGTCGCGTCCGATCCTTCCTTCGGCGCGTGGCTGGACGTCCTCGGCTCCTGCCAGTTCTACCCCGCCGCCAAGGCTGAATGGGCCACGGTCCGCCAGGGTGTCACCACGGTCGAGCAGAACGCTCTGATCGGCGGCGACGTCCAGGCCGGTCTGGATGCGCTGCAGGCCGAAGTCGCAGGCTGATTTCCCGTAACGGACGGACTCGGCTGATCCCAGCCGAGTCCGTTTTTCAATGAGCGTTCTTCCAAGAAAGAGGGGATCTCCTTGAATTCCATCCAGGGCAAGCGCAAATGGGAGCCCTATGTCTGGCTGCTCCCGAGCATCTTGCTGATCTCGATCTTCGTCGTCTTTCCGATCCTGATCGTCTTCAAGCTGTCCTTCAGCGAGATCACGCCGGGCGGCGTGATCGGCGGCTTTATCGGGTTTCGGAACTTCACCGACGCGGTCAAGCTGCCCGCCTTCAAGACCGTGATGATGAACACCTTCTGGTGGGTGATCTCGGTCGTCGGCCTCTCGACGCTGCTGGGCTTCATCATCGCGATGGTGCTCAACCAGCAGTTCCGCGGACGCAAGATCGCCCGCTCGATCCTTGTCTTCCCCTGGGCGACCTCGCTGGTCATCCAGGCCTCGGTGTGGAACTATATCATCAAGTATGAATACGGCAATCTCAACAACGTGCTGCTGAACCTCGGCATCGTCAGCCAGGCGATCAACTGGCGGACAAGCTATACCGTCGAGTTCATCTGGGAGTGCGGCGTAGGCATCTTCGTCACGGTGCCCTTCGTCACCTTCTGCGTCCTCTCAGGCCTGCAGTCGATCGACGAGTCGCTTTACGAGGCGGCCACCGTGGACGGCGCGGGCTTCTGGAGCAAGCTGTGGAAGATCACGCTGCCGCTGGTCAGACCTTCGCTGACCGTGAGCACCGTTTTGAATATCATCTACGTTTTCAACTCGTTCCCGATCGTCTATACGATGACCAAGGGCGCGCCTGCGCACAAGACGGACACGATGATCACCTATCTGTACATGCTCTCGTTCTATGAGCGCAAGAAAGGCCCGGCCACGGCCCTGTCCGTGATCGGCTTCCTCATCCTCTGTCTCTGCGCCGGGATCTACATGGTCACGGTCATGCGGAAGGAGGAGGAATCGTGAGAAATCCCGACCTGAAGAAGACCAACCGGCTCGGCCTGCTGCTGCTGATCGTCGGGCTCGTGCTCGCGCTCATCCTGATGAGCCTGCCGCTGTACCGCTTCAACGCGGCGGTCTATATCAAGAAGTCCCCCAACACCTTCGTCGGGGATGAGAAATACCTCGCCGTGAAGGAGGAGGTCGAGACCGTCGCGGAGAGCTACCCCGCGCAGGGCTTCGACGTGCAACTGGACGAGGACGTGCTCACGCGCGTCAACTCCAAGGGCGAGACGACCTCGCTGATCACCTTTACGATCAACGAGAGCTTTTCGAAAAACGTCTTCTCCTTCCTGGGCAGCGGTCTGCCCTCGGAGGCCGTACTGATCCTGATCCTGGCGATGATGGCGCTCGCGCCTCTGTGCGCGTTGCTCGGCTGCCGCGGCGAGATGGACCTGCCGCAGCGCTATCTCCCGCGCCGCAGCGCGCTGCTGCGCTCGCTCGCCTGCGCGGCGCTGCTTGTCGCCGTGCTGGCCGTGCCGGTGTTCGTGCTGATGAACAACTACGCCTTCTCCCGCCAGATCTCGCTGTACAACGCCGGTCTGATCGAGGAGGGCAAGGAGGCCCTCTTCGCCAAGATGGACCGTCTGCTCTTCTCGGGGCAGATGGGAGAAGGCATCGGCAGCGCGCTCGCCGGGCTCGACGCCAGGCACGCCCCGCTGATCTGGATGCTGATCCCGGCGCTGCTCGTGTCGCTGCTCGCGGCGGTGCAGCTGCGCTTCGGCGCGATCCGCAGCGCGCTGCTGCGCGCCCTGCTGTATTTCTTCGTCGTCTTGGTCTGCGTGATCACGCTCTATCCCTATTACGTGATGACGATCACGGCCTTCCGCTCGAACGCCGAGACGCTGGATATGTACTTTCTGCACCTGTTCCCGACGAAGTGGATCTGGAGCAATCTCACCGACATCATCCACCGCGGCGTGCCGCGCTATCTGCTCAACTCCCTGCTCGTCGCCGGCGGAGCGACCATCGTGGCGATGCTCTGCGGCGTGCCCGCCGCCTACGCGATGGCGCGCATGAACTTTGTGGGCAAAAAGGCCTTTCTCGGCTTCGTGATCATGAGCCAGATGTTCTCCCCCGTCGTGCTGCTGATCGGCATTTCGCAGCTGATGATCACGCTGCATCTGAACAACAGCGTGCTGGGGCTGATGCTCATCAACGCCGCCTTCAACCAGGCCTTTGCCGTATGGCTGCTGCGCGGCACCTTCGTGTCGATCTCCCCGGAGATGGAGCAGGCCGCGCTCATCGACGGCTGCGGCACGGTCGGCGCGCTGACGCGCGTGCTCATCCCCATGGCTGCGCCCGGCATCGTGACCGCGCTGATCTTCGTGTTCATCAACGCCTGGAACGAATACACGATCTCCACGGTGCTGATCTCCACAGACGCCAACCGCCCCATCACCGTGGGCATCACGCAGTTCTCGTCCTTCAACATGATCGAATGGCAGTATCTCTTCGCGGCCTCGCTGCTGGCGACGATCCCGGTCGTGATTCTGTTCATGACGATCGAAAAGCACCTGACGGCCGGCCTCACCTCCGGCGGCGTCAAGGGATAGACCGCAGGCAAAAAAGCAAAGGCGGCAGACGAAAGTCTGCCGCCTTTGCTTTGCTTTTTTAAGCCGGGCAAGCCGTTCGCCCGTTCCCCGCGCGGGCATTTGTCCTGCCTCTCCCGCGCCGGCTTTCCTTATTTCAGCAGGTACGCTTTGAGCAGATACAGTACCAGCAGGTGTCCCGGATAGAAGCCGTAGAACAGCCATTTGAGGCCCTTGCCCTTCTTCCCGTTGTACATGACCAGCGGGAAAACGCTCAGGCCCGTCGCGCTGTAAAAGCCCACGGTCCTCGTCAGCGCGAGGAAGGCCACGCCCGCGGCGCATCTGATCACATGGTCCCTGTCCCGGAGAACATAGAACAGGAACACCGCGATGACCGCAAAGAGCGTGTAATCGGCCCGGAGCAGGGTCGCCGCCGCGGCCACGGCGACGACGGCGAGCGTCCCCAGGACGCTTTTCCCGACGGCGTACCGGCCCGTTTCCGGATCCCTCTCCCCGCGGAGGCGATCAAACAGCATCAGGGCGAGAATGGAGAGGAAAAAGGTCAGCATGATGTTCTGATGTCCGAAGCCGGGCTTGCCGTCAAAGCAAAGGTCGAACGGGATCTCGCTGACGAGCGCGAACAGGCCCATGCGGAGCAGGTACTTTTTTCTGTCCCGCGTGTGCGCATAGCCCTCCGCGATGCAGAAGGCGAACACGGGCATAGCGATCCTGCCGACCATCCTCAGCCACATCACGCCGGGGAAAAACGCGTCGCCGACATGGTCAAGGAGCATGCTGAGCATGGCGATGAGCTTCAGCGCGGTCCCGTCAAGGACCCGATATCGTTTCATTTTTGCCGTTTCCGCTCCCATGCGGCCGCGCCTCCCTTTTCGTTAAGCTGCCCTCTTCCGCGCGCTCCTTAAATCAATCCGAGCCGGCGAAAACCCTCCGCCAGGCCGTCCTCCTCGACCGAGGGACAGACGAGATCGCTCAGCTCCTGCAGGCGCGGGCTGCCGTTGGCCATGCAGACGCTCGTGCCGACGGTCCGGATCATCTCCAGGTCGTTCATGCTGTCGCCGAAGCCGACGGTATCCTCCAGACGGGCGCCCAGGGCTTCGCAGACGCGGCGGATGCCGAGCCCCTTGTCGAAGCGGCGGTTGATGACCTCGCCGTTGAGACAGTTGGCGGCGGCCATATCCTGCACGAGGAAATAGTAGTCCCGCTCCAGCGCCTCCCTGGCGGGGCGCAGCTGCGCCTCGTCCGAGCAGAGAAAGACGATTTTGTAGATCGGCCGACCGTCGTACTCCGACATCGGCCGGATGCCCAGATCCTCCTCCAGCGCCTTGCGCCAGCGGGCCAGCTCGCTGTTGCCGCCGGAGCTCTTTTCCAGGAAGTCCGCCATGCTCTCATCGCAGTAGCTGGCGTCCTTGGCTTCGATCGTCAGCAGGACGCCCTGCTCCCGCAGCAGCCGCATGCCGAGATCCCGCTGCTCGTCCGGCATGGGGCAGTCGAAGAGCACCTCGTCTCCGCAGAACACATAGCCCCCGCCGGTCGCGACCGCGCCGTCGAAGCCGTAAGAGAGCACGGGTCTTAGCATGTCGGGGTTCCGCCCGGTGCAGAGAAAGACCCTGTGTCCCGCGGCGCGCGCGGCGCGGACGGCCTCCAGCGCGCTGTCGGGCGGGACGTTGCAGCCCGGCGAGGTCAGCGTGCCGTCGATATCGATAAAAAGCAGTTTTCTGTTCATTTTCTTTTCCTTATTCTGTTCCGAACTGCTGCTTCCAGTCGTACAAAAAGTAGCTGACCGCCAAAAGATCGGCGCAGCCGCCGGGGGAGAGATTCCGCCGGATGAAGATCTCGTCGAGCTGCCGGACGCGCTCTGTCGTCGGAAGGACGTTTTTCCGCAGCTCGTCCCTCAGATGCGCGCTCATCCCCTCGGCGAGCGCGTAGCCGCCGCGCTTGATCATGTTGGTATCCTCGCCGCGGGCGATCAGATACAGCAGCGTGATCACTCCCGCGTCGTTGCGGCTCATGCCGTCGTCGAGACAGGCCTCCAGGATCGGCAGGCCCGTCTCCAGCACGGCGGGGAGCCCCGCCGCGATTTCGCCCCGGATGCCGCGCAGACCGCTGTGCAGATACAGCCGCTCCCCCGCCGTGTGAGCCGTTCCGCCCTTTTCCAGTAGGGCAAAATCCGCCTCGACCGCTTCAGAGCAAAGCGCGGCGCAGGTCTCGGCGATCCGCTCGGGATCGCCGCAGGGCGCCTCCGGCTGCCAGAGGCGGCCGAGCGCGCCGCCAATCGTGCCGAGGGTGAAGATCGCGCCCTTGTGGGTGTTGACGCCGCGCGTGGCGGCAAGCATCTTCCGCTCCGCATCCATCCCCAGCGGGCGCATACGGGCGAAGGCCTCCCGCGCGGGAAGCTCCGCCGTTTTCGCGCCGGTGAGGAAGCAGTCCTTCCAATAGCCGCGGAGCGCCGAGGCGCTCGTTTGAAAGCTGAAAAGGGTCATGTCCCGGTGGGCGCCGTTGTTGTTCCGGTCCACCAGACCGGGCTTGGGCGTCGTCGCGACCTCCTCGAGCAGCGCGCGCGTGATCATCGCGTCCACGCTGTCCGCATCCACGGCGAGAAGGCCCTCGCGCAGCAGACGCGTCACGGCGGCGTTCAGCTCTTCCAGGCTGTGCAGGCGGCGCGAGGCGCAGCCGCGCCCGGAAGCGCCGCAGACCAGGCAGCGGCGTTCTTCTTTTCTGGCGAGCTTCTGCCCGTCGAGGCCGATCACGTCCATGTCGAACAGGCGGCCCATGGGGCTGCCGTCCTCGATCCGCGTGCAGATCTCCTTGACCGCCGCGGCCGAGGCCTTGACGGCGCAGAGAAACTCGTTTCCCGTGTCGGCGTGCGTGATCTGCCGGGAGGCGCAGGCGATCCCGGCCTCTCCGAGCGCATCGTCCAGCATCCGCAGGCCCTCGTCGAAAGCGCGGCGGATCATCGGGCTGTCCTTGACCGGACCGGGGATGTTCATGGTAAAGGAGATCAGCGGACGGGCAAGCTGCTTCAAAAGCCGCCGCTGCGCTTCGGCCCGGCGGTCCCGGGCGTCCAGGATCTCCTGCAGCGTCACTTCTCTCATCAGTAGTGCCTCGCCTCGTCCATGTCGCGGATGGCTTTGACGACCGGCTCGGCCTCCGCGCTCGTAAAGTACCGCAGGCTGCTCTCGGGCAGCATGAAGGCCGCCTTTTCGAGCTCTCCGTCGTGGATCGCCTGCCGCACCGTGCTCGCGCTGACGACCTCGCCGCGGAGCTCGAGCCGGGGGATCGTGCGGAAGGCCACGCCCATCCCCGGCAGCTCGGCGGCCATCGTTTCGTTGTACAGCGCCGTGACATGGCTGCTCTTTTCCTCTCCGGCCCAGCGTTCCGTGACGCCGAGCGCCGCCGCGATCTTCCCGAACACGGCCAGGTCGAGCTTCGCGTGCGCCAGGATCGCCGCGTCCTCGTCCCGGAGGAAATAGCTGGGGAAAGTGGCGGAGGAGATGATATACGGCCCGGAGTCGTGCAGGATCACGTTGGGAAGATCGGCGACGCCCTCCCGCACCAGCCTTTTGCGCACGGTGAAGGGGATCGGCCCCGCCTCCTCGCTGAGCAGGAAGAGGTGCAGCGCGTCGTTTTCCGCAGCCGCGCGCTCGATCAGACTGCGGTGGCCCAGCGTGAAGGGGTTGGCGTTCATCACGACGGCGGCGCTTTTCCCCTCCCGGCGGGTCTTTTCCTGGCCCTTGAGATAACGGGCAAAGCCGTCGCGCCGGTTTTCCATGAAGACCAGCTCGCCCTCGACGCGGGCGATCTCGTAAAAGCCCAGGTCGCGGAAGATGCGGTCGTTCTTCGCCTTGGTGTAAAGGAAAACTTGGCTGTTGCCGCGCTCCGTCTGCTTTTCCAGCAGATGGCTCACCACCTGGTTCATCAGGCCCTCGCCCCGATGGGCCGAGGACACGGCCAGGCAGCGCAGCGTGTTCTTGAAGCTGCTGCCCGCGGCGATGAGCGCGCCGTCCTCGTCGAAGACGCCGCAGCTGTAATCCAGGTTTTTGTCCCGGCGGATGCCCTCGGCGCGCAGCAGCTCGTCCATCTGCGCCTGCGTGCGCTTATCCCGCGGGGAGATCTCTCCGATTGAAGCCATGTTGTTTTCCTTCTTTCAAAAGGATCCCCCTGATGGCGAGACCAGGGGGATCGGGTATGACGTTTGCTTTTTCCCTTACAGCGGCATGATGCCGAGCAGTACGGCGAAGAGCATGCAGAGGATGGAGAAGATCCACACGTAGAAGAAGCTGTTCTTGATGTGGTCCTTGATGTCCACGTCCGCAAGACCGGTGCCGAGCAGGGTGGCAGGCACCATGGGGCTGATGAAGGTGGCGCAGTTGCGGCACACGACCATGGCCACGGCGATGGGCAGCGCCTCGACGCCGAAGGCCTGACCGATGCCGATGATGACCGGCATCAGGCCGTAGAAGTAGCTGTCGGTGTCGAAGGCCAGCGCCAGCGGCACGGACAGGAAGCCGATGACCAGCGGCAGGTTCTGGCCCAGGAAGGCGGGCAGGACGCCGGAGACCAGACCGGCCAGGCAGCGCACCACGGACGGAATGGCATCCTCGGGCAGTTCCATCACCTTGGCGGAAATGACCTTGCCGTCGGCGCCGATGCTGGAGGTCAGAACGCCCATCAGAACCGCAGCGCCCATCAGCGTGGAGCACATCATCAGAGCGGGACCCGCGTGGAGGTTGATGATCTTCTTGTGCATCTTGGCGGTGAAGCCGTAGTTGACGAAGAGCGCGATCGCACAGCCAACCATGAACGGGAAGTAGGTGGGCAGATCAAAGCCGTCGCCCCAGATCAGCAGGAAGATGACGCCGATGGTCAGCAGAATGTTGAAGAGAAAGAGCTTCGGACGGGCAAGCTCGTTCTCGGCGGTCTCGGCCGTCTCTTCAAGCTCGACGTCGCCCTCGATCTCGGCCAGCTTGCCGTGCAGACCGGCGCCGCGCTTCTTTTCCTGGAAGCCGGTGAACACGGCATGGGCCAGAGCCAGGACGATACCGAAAATCTGGATGGGCAGGATGGTCTGCCACAGGCTGCCTGCTTCAATGCCCAGAACGGAGGCGGCACGCATGGTGGGGCCGGCCCAGGGCATCAGGTTCAGAACGCCCATCGCCAGCACCGCGATGCGGAGCAGGGAGGTCTTTCGCATATGCATGCGCTTGAAAACGGGCAGCATAGCGGGGACGACGATGCAGAAGGTGGAGGCGCCGCCGCCGTCCAGGTGGCCGATCAGGGCAATAACGGCGGTCATGACGCAAACGCCGACCACGCTGTCGCCCACGAGCTTCATGAGTTTGTTGATGATGACGTCGAACATGCCCGCATCCGTCATGATACCGAAGTACAGAACGGAGAATACGAACAGGGCCGCGGTGGGGCCGGTGCTGGAGAAGCCGGATTTGATCATGGCGGAGAAGTTCTCGCCGGTGATCCAGCCGGAGATGATCAAGATCAGAGCCAGAACGGTGGGCCAGACGATAAAGGCGATGGCCGGCTGGGTCTTGCTCTTGAACAGGGTGACAACGATGGCTACGATAGTCAGTAAGCCAAGGATGCCGACTACGGTTGTACTCATGTTTTTCCCTCGCTTTTCTCATGAATTTTCGGGAGCAGCCGAAGCTGTCCTTAAAGTACCGGAACAGAAACCGGAAGACTCAGTCTTCGTCCAGGGTGTACGGTTTGATCTTGCGGACAACGTCCAGAATCGTGCCGTCGCGCGCCTCGAGCACGGCGACGACCTTGTCCTCCCACTGCAGATCGTCCGGGCGGCCGACCAGCGAGTAGGCCTTTTCCTTCAGTTCTTCGATGGGGACGTGCTTGATGCCGGCCGCGTCGAGACACTCGATGAGGTCTGTGCGCAGCGGGTTGACCGCGATGCCGTAGTCCGTGACCAGCACGTCCACGCAGTCGCCGGGCGTCGTGACGGTGACGACATGCTCGCAGACCGTGGCCATGCGGCCGCGGATCAGCGGCGTGACGATGATGCAGCACTTCGCGCCGGCCGCCGTGTCCGGATGGCCGCCGGGCGCGCCGCGAAGCACGCCGTCAGAGCCCGTGAGGACGTTGACGTTGAAGCCGGTGTCGATCTCGAGCGCGGCCAGCACGACGAAGTCGAGCTTGTTGACGAAGGCGCCCTTGTTGGCGGGGTTGGCGTACTGGGAGGCGGACATCTCGAAGTGGTTGGGGGTCTGGTTGATGGAGTTCACCGCGTCGAGGTCGAAGTCCTGCACGTCGATGACCTTGCCGACCTTGCCCTTCTTCAGCAGCTCCACCATCGGGCCGCAGATGCCGCCG
>JBGUZD010000107.1:0-29754 GCA_045222695.1 Candidatus Limivicinus sp. | reverse complement strand
CGGATTGCAGATCGGCGTGGGAGGCAGACCGATCTTGTTCATCAGGTTATAGGGGGAATCCTCCTGAAGCATCTCCGCAGTAGGCGCGCCCTCGTGGTCCTGATGCACATAGAGGATCGAGGACTCCAAGCCGAGGGACCAGCCGTAGCGCAGACGATTATAGATGACGGATGCGATAAGCGGACGCTCCTCGTCATTCGCGGCCTCGCGCTCGATCAGGGAAGCGATCTCGATGACCTCGCGCAGCGTAAGTCCCCTGTCGCTGACCTGTTTTTCCACATCAGCGCTCATCTTCCCGTAGAAATTCTGCAGAAATTTATTGATGGCGCTCGCCGCGCTCATGCTCTTGTAAAACTCATAAGTGTCCGGGAAAAGGAAGCCCTCCAGACGCGAAGCGTCTCCCGGCTCGGTCCCGGCAAGGAAGGAGTATTCAAAGTTCTCGTTGGCCGCCGCTTCCATCAGATCCTCATAACTGCACACGCCGTTTTCTTCCAGGCGATAGAAGATCTGACTCATCGTGAAGCCTTCGGGGATCGTGACCTTTACGGTCGCCGCCGACCCGGAATCCTTCTGCATTCTGCGGATCAGGGCGCGGTAGTCATAGGTCGACTTGAGCGTATACTCGCCCGGCTCAATCTTCGTATCAGCGTTTGAGATCCGGCAGAAGAGCTTGAAAAGCCACTTGTACTGGATCAGCCCCGCTGATTTGAGCTCGTCCGCGACATAGTCGATATCCGCGCTGGAAACACGCTTCGAGCCCGTCACATTGCCGTCCTCGTCAACCGTTTCAACGGTCTTGGAAGTAAATATGTCGGCAGGCAGCGTGATCTCGGAGGTGTAGAGCTCCTTGTTCAGCGCCAACGCGTCAGCGACGGACATCCACGCGACGCAGGCGAGGATGATGCTGACACAGGCGATAAAAACGAAATACATCACGCCGCCGAGACATCCGGAGCGATACTCCCTGCTGCGTCTTACGGGGCGGAAATCGCGCTCGGTAAGCTCTTCTTCCCCGTATTCTTCACTCTCTTCCGAAACGGTCTGTTTTCCGGTCTTTTCGTTTGCGGATTCGGCCGCTGCGCGCAGAGAGTCCTCGTCTACTTTCTTTTGAGAGGCCGTTTTCTCGATCTCCTCATGAAGACGAAATATTTCATTGATCTTGTCGATATCTTCGGGCATGATATACCTCCTTGCCTGGCGCGGCAAGCTGTGTCAAGAGAGTCTTACCGGGCATAGGATAGCGCGAGCGGCGTTCGAGCGCAGCTCAAAGGCGCGATGTCTGCCGCACAAGACCTCGCTCGCGCGCGAAAACACAAGTGCGGAGAAAGGAACGAACATGTTCTGTAACGGGTGCAACAACAGTTATCTCTGGCTCATCATCATCCTGATCATCCTCTTCGGATGGAACGGAAACGGCTGTGGCTGCGGCTGCGGCTGCGATAACGGCAACAACGGCTGCGGCTGCTGCTGAGCCTTGGAGGGGGCTTCCGGAAACGGAAGCCCTTTCTTACTTTTTCAGTTCTGAAAGGATCAGCTGATAGATCTCTTCGTTTTTCTCGTCGATGTCTCTCTCCACGCCGTCTATTAAATACGGGACCCGGTGCCAGCCAAAATAATCAGCAGCTTTCCCCGCGGTGTGAAGGCAGCGTTCAAGATACTGAACATCCTGCTCATGGATATCGGCGGTGGTATGCGTCTTTAGCTGACGGCGCCGCATACGCGCGAGCGAGAGTTCGATCGTTACGTCAAGATAGATCACCAGATCCGGAATGGGCAGGCCCATTTTATTATATTCAAGGTCGGAAAGCCAGGCGAAAAAAACGTCCAGCTCATTGTCGGGAAGCTTGCTGCCCTGATGGATGGCGTTCGAGGTCGTATAGCGGTCCGAGATGATCAGGGCTCCGGCATCGTATTTTTCTCCCCAGTCCTGCTTGTACGAAGCGAAGCGGTCCACCGCAAAAAAGGTGGATGCCGTGTAGGCGTTGACGTCGTTCGGGTGAGAGCCGAACTGTCCGGACAGGTACATGCGGATAAGGGCGCTGCTGTCCTTGTCATAGCGGGGAAAAACGATATGATCGTATGCGACCCCGTCGCGTTTGAATTTTTCGCAGATCCGACGGTAATGGGCAGACTTGCCGCTGCCGTCGATCCCTTCAAGAACGATCAACTTTCCCTTTGCCATATTTCTCTCTCTCCTTTGATCCTGTCCCATACGGCCGCGAAAACGATCAGCGGCAGCTTTAGCGTTCTGATGATGCGTTCGGGCTCGTGGATCAGCCTGAATAGCCATTCAAGTCCGCTCTTCCGCCAGAGAATCGGCGCGCGCGGTACATCGCCCGAAAAAGCGTCCAGCGCACCGCCAAGGCCCGCCATCAGGCCGACCTGCAGACGGGAGGCGTTGTGATACATCCACAGCTCCTGTTTCGGCGCGCCGAGGCAGACGAGAAGCAGATCCGGAGATGCGGTATTGATCCGGCCGATAAGCCCCTCTTCGTCTGACGGCTTAAAGTAGCCGTTCTCCGTCCCGGCGATCACTATGCCGGGAAAGCTTTTGAGCAGCGCGGCGGCCGCGCGTGCGGCCACGCCTTCTTTTGCTCCGAGGAAGTAAACGCTTTTTTCTCTTTTCGCCATCTGCTTAAGGAGAGCCGATGCGAAATCTATCCCCGGGATACGCTCCTCGATAGGCGTGCCCAGGATACGGCATACGAGATCGACCCCGACGCTGTCCGGCAGCGAGAGGACGGCGCCGCTTATCGCAGCGCGAAGCTCCCGTTCCCTCCCGGCACGTAAAACGATCTCCGAATTCGGCGTGACGACATATTCGCCGCGCCGGTGTTCCATACAGTTCAGTGCAAGCTCGATTGCCTCCCGGAAGGAGATCCTGTCGATCTCCGTTCCGAGGACGAGCATTCGATTCATATCTGGTCAAAAACCTCCCCGATCGTGTCATGGATAACAAGATCGGCATAGCTGTCATAGGAAGTCGCGCTTCGATTGACAAGCACGAGTTTATTTCCCCGGTAATAGTTGATGAGCCCAGCCGCGGGATAAACGTTCAGGGACGTTCCGCCAACGATCAGCATATCGGCGTTCCGGATAAACTCTACCGACCGATAGAGTATATCCTGATCGAGCGCCTCCTCATACAAAACGATATCGGGACGGATCACGCCTCCGCAGCTGCAGCGCGGCACATCGCTGCCGTAATTGATCACGTCTGCCGGATAGGGCTTGCGGCACTTGGAGCAATAGGCGCGCAGAATGCTTCCGTGCAGCTCGAGAACGTTTTTACTGCCGGCGGCCTGGTGCAGTCCGTCTATGTTCTGTGTGATAACGGCGCGCAGCTTCCCTTCCCGCTCGAGCTCCGCAAGGCGCAGATGCGCACGGTTCGGCTTTACGCCCTCAATGACAAGTTTGGCGCGATGGAACCGATAGTACTCCTCGGGAAACTTACTGAAAAAGCTGTGGCTAAGGATCGTCTCGGGCGGGTATTTCCACTGTTGGTTATACAGGCCGTCGACGCTGCGGAAATCCGGGATCCCGCTTTCCGTGCTGACACCCGCGCCGCCGAAGAAGACGATGTTGTCGCTCTCTGCGACCCATTCTTTGAGCTTTTTGATCTTTTCGTCCACAAGGATCCCTCCGTTCTATATCATACAAGTCTACGGACCGAGGCGCAAGCGCGCCATGTCGGTTTAAGAATTCTTATAGCTTGGAAACGATGCTTTCATACAGCGCCGTGCGCTCGGAAAGAAAGACTTCGTTCTCACGCCGTGTGACAAAGCGATAGGTTTCGTCCGTGCTCATGGAGGCATAGGTGAAGATCACGCTTTGCGCCACGCGGATCGCGCTCATCGCGAGTTCAGCCGCCTCACGGATAAAGTGTTTGTCATCCGCAGGGCAGAGAGGGCAAAGCTCTTCAAGAAACTCCAGACACGGCTTCATCATGTTGACGATCTCGGCGTCGATGCAGCTTGCCGTCTGGATCGTCGCCTCGATCTCGCGCGGTCCGCCTTCTTTCTGCGCACGGGCAAAGGGCCTCTTGGATTTGACGTCCTCATCGATCAGATGGACCATGTATCCGCGCAGGATCTCACAGTTCCGAACGATATAGGAAAGCCTCTCGCCCTCGGCGTTCGATGCCTGGCAAATCTTTGCGGCACGCTCTGCCAGAGCGCAGGCCATCGCCGCATTATAGGCCGCAGCGCTGCCCGCGTTGGCACGGCAGTCGGGAGAAGAAAGAGCTGTCGTAAAATCCTCCGCAGTCTTTTCCTTGAACACTTCTATCACGATCTTATCCGCCATGAGAGATCGCTCCTATTCTCTGTTGAATTCGCGAAGGACAAGGCCTTCGTTTTTTTGCAGGGCCCAGTTAACGCACCACTCGGAGGTGAAGAGCAGCAGATTGTTGCCCTTAAAATCCTGCACCCATTTCGTATCGCTTGTCAGGTTGAGAGAGCGAATATCCAGATCCTCATTGTCGACCCAGCGCACGACCTCGTAGGGCATGGGCCGGCGGCGGATATCCACGCCGTATTCGGTCTTGAGTCGATACTCCAGCACCTCAAACTGAAGCACGCCGACAACGCCGACGATGACCTCCTCCACGCCGGTAAAGGGCTCGTGGAAGATCTGGATCGCGCCCTCCTGGGCGATCTGCATGATCCCTTTTTCGAACTGCTTGCGCTTCATCGTGTCCACGCGCTCGACACCTGCGAAATGCTCCGGTGCAAAGGTCGGGATACCCTCGAAGCAAACGCTCATGCCTTTCTCGCAGATGGTGTCGCCTATCGAAAAGATGCCTGGATCGAAGACGCCGATGATATCACCGGCATAGGCTTCGTTGATCACGGCGCGTTCCTGCGCCATGAGCTGCTGCGGCTGGGCCAGACGCAGCGCCTTTCCGCCCTGAACGTGGAAGTACTCCCTCTCGCGCTCGAATTTTCCGGAGCAGATACGCATGAAGGCGATCCTGTCGCGGTGAGCTTTGTTCATGTTTGCCTGGATCTTAAAGATGAAGGCTGAAAAACGCTCGTCAAAGGGATCGAGGATCTCGTCGCCGGATACGCGCGGCAGCGGCGGCATCGTCATGCGAAGAAAGCTCTCGAGAAAAGGCTCGACGCCGAAGTTGTTGAGCGCGGATCCGAAAAACACGGGGCTGAGTCGGCCGGCGCGAACCTCGTCGATATCAAAGTCATAGCCCGCCCCATCCAGCAGTTCGATGTCGTCAGTCAGAACGGCGCGGAGCTTCGGCCCGATCAGCTCGTCAAGCTTGTCGGTGTCCTCGAGCGTGCATTCCACGGCCTTGATGCGGTTTTGACCGCGGTGAAACTCGGTGAAGGCAAGGATCTCGCGTTTTTCACGGTCGTATACGCCCTTGAAATCCTGTCCGCAGCCGATGGGCCAGTTCATCGGATAGGTGCCGATGCCGAACTCGTTTTCAAGCTCCTCCATCAGGTCATAGGGGCTGCGCGCCTCACGGTCAAGCTTATTGATAAAGGTAAAGATCGGGATATGCCGCATCGCGCAGATCTTGAAAAGCTTTCGTGTCTGCGGCTCGATGCCCTTGGCCGCATCGATGACCATGACAGCCGAATCAGCTGCCATGAGCGTGCGGTAGGTATCTTCGGAAAAGTCCTGGTGACCGGGCGTGTCGAGGATATTGATGCAATAACCCTCGTATTCAAACTGCATGACGGAGGAGGTGATTGAAATTCCCCTCTGCTTTTCAAGCTCCATCCAGTCGGAGACGGCGTGCCTTGCCGTCGCCTTGCCCTTGACAGAGCCGGCCAGCTGGATCGCTCCGCCGTAGAGCAGCAGCTTTTCGGTAAGCGTCGTTTTACCGGCGTCCGGATGCGAGATGATCGCAAAGGTCCGTCTGCGCTTGATCTGTTCCTGAGTTTGTGACATGTGATTCTTCCTTACGGTTTTTCAAACTGATTTATTATTTTACCATAGTTTTCTGTTAAAAGCAAACGCTTCCGCAACAAGGTTTTGCCCCGCTTTTTGCGGGGCAAACAATAAACTAGTTGTCGATTTTTTCCATGTGCTGTGCGGCGGCACGAAGCATCAGCTTTTTCGTGCCGAGCTTTTCAAAAGCCACTTCGATGAGGAAATCGCCGCCCATAGGAGTCATTTTTATGATTTTGCCTGCTCCGAAAGCCTTGTGTCTGACAAGATCGCCCGTACGAAAGCTGACGCTCTCTTTTGCGGCTGTTTTTCCCGCCGCAGGACGGACAGGGTAAGGATTCTGTTGTGCCGCGTAGCTGCGCGGGATCTCAAAGCCGAGCTGCTGACGGCGATCGTGATAGCCGTAGCCCTTGGGGATGTTTTTGTGGTCGATCAACTCCGGCGGGATCTCATCGACAAAGCGTGAGACGCGGTTTGCGTTCGTCCGTCCGAAGAGCATGCGCTGGCGCGCGCTTACAAGATAGAGTTTCCTTTTGGCGCGCGTGATGGCCACATAGCAGAGACGGCGTTCCTCCTCCATCTCTTCTTCCTCGCCGATGGCACGCAGGCCGGGGAAGATCGTCTCCTCCATGCCGACAAGAAAGACCGTGTCGAACTCCAAGCCCTTTGCACTGTGGATCGTCATCATCACGACGCAGTCGGCGTCTCTGTCGTAGTTGTCGAGATCCGTGTATAGCGCAACGTCAGCGAGATAGCCCGCGAGCGTTTTGTCTCCAGATTCGCGCATATACGTGAGGATACTTGTTTTCAGTTCCTGCACGTTCTCCGCGCGCGTCGTGTCCTCGACGGTGTTTTTCTCCTCGAGCATGCGAAGATATCCGCTTTTTTCCCAAAGCTCCTCAAGAAGAAGATCCGGCGTGTTGTTTTCCGAGAAGGTGCGCAGAGACTTGATCATGGCTGTGAACTCGCGCATTCTGGGAGCGCTGCGGCTCAATTCGGGAAAACTGTCGGCACGGTCGAGGATGTCAAATAGAGTCGTACCGTTTATCCGTGCCAAGTCCATGGCGGTCTCCACGCTTTTCGCGCCGATGCCGCGCGGCGGATTGTTCACGATACGTGCAAGGCGCAGATCATCGCCCGGAACGGCGATCACACACAGATACGCCAGCATGTCCTTGATCTCGGCACGGTCGAAGAAGCGCGTGCCGCCGATGATGCGATAAGGGATTCCGTTGCGCTTGAAGGCGTATTCCAACTGGTTCGACTGGGCGTTCATACGGTAGAGTATCGCATGATCGCGCCAGTTCGCGCCGCGGCCGTAAGCGCCCATGATCTTCGAGGCGACATATTGCGCCTCGTCGTTTTCATTTTCGGCAACGTAGAGCTCGATCGGCTCTCCCCTGTCGCTGTCCGTCCACAGCTCCTTGCCCTTGCGGCCCTTGTTGTTGCGGATCACGGCGTTGGCCGCGTCCAGGATCTGACCGGTGCTGCGGTAATTCTGTTCGAGACGGATCACACGGCAGTTTTTGAACTGATCCTCGAAGGAGAGGATATTCTCGATCGTCGCGCCGCGGAATTTGTATATACTCTGGTCGTCGTCTCCCACGACGCAGATATTTCCCCAACCGCCGGATACGAGCGCGGCAAAAAGAAACTGCAGATGGTTGGTATCCTGATATTCATCGATCAGAACATACTGGAAACGGCGCTGCCAGTACAGCCTTACCTCCTCATCCTCCTGCAAAAGCTTGACGGTGAAAAAGAGCAGATCGTCAAAATCCATTGCGCCGGCGGAAAACATGCGGCGCATGTACTCGACATAGATCTGGCCGATGCGGATACGGCGAAAATCTCCGGTCTGCTGCGCCTGCTTGAGATACTCCGCCGCGCCGATCCCCGCGTCCTTGGCGCGGCTGATCTCTCCGAGAACTGATTTGAAAGGAAAGCTCTTCTCATCAAGGTCCAGTTCTTTGATGATCTTTTTGGCAAGGCTCTGGCTGTCTGCCGTGTCGTAGATCGTGAAGTTCGACGGAAAGCCGAGCTTTTCCGCGTCACGGCGCAGCATGCGCACGCAGGCGGAGTGAAAGGTGCAGGCCCAGACGTCGTCTGCCTTTTCGCCCAGCATACGCCCAAGACGGTTCTTAAGCTCGCCCGCCGCCTTGTTGGTAAAGGTGATAGCAAGGATGCGCCAGGGCGCGACGGGATCGAGCGCGGCGATCTCCTGCGCCGCCTCGCCGCCTTGCAAAAGCTCTTGAAGCATCGTCTCGTCCGCTCCCGCGGGAAGGCGGTCGCTGTCCGAGGCGCAGCCGTACTTAAGCAGATTGGCGACGCGGTTGATGAGGACCGTCGTCTTGCCGCTTCCGGCACCGGCCAAGATAAGCAGAGGGCCTTCCGTGACAAGAACGGCCTCCAGCTGCCTGTTATTGAGTTGTGCAAAGTCAGAGCGCACGACGTTTCGGCGTGCCTCGAGAAATCTCTTTTTGAAGTCGTCCATGTCAGCGATTTTATCACAGAAAAGACATATAAACAAGCATGAAAAGCGGCGGAAGGAAAAGCCTTCCGCCGTTTTATTCTCCAAGCATATCGCGCAGCTCTTCGATCGCCTTTCTTTCGAGACGCGAGATCTGGACCTGCGATACATGCAGCACGCGAGCGCAGTTTTGCTGCGTCATGCCGTGAAAAAACCGAAGAGCGATCACCTGCCGCTCCCGCTCCGGAAGCTTTTCGACGGCGCTTCGCAGAGCCACATGCTCCAGCATTTTTTCTTCAGCTCCGTAATCGCCGAGGATCAGCTCAAGGCTGAAGCCGTCTTCTCCGCTCTCTCGCTGCAGACTTTCGGCGGGCCCTGTCGCGGTCTCGGCGAAGACGATATCCTCGACGCTGATCCCGGTCTCGCGGGCGAGCTCGGAAAGCGTCGGCTCCCTTCCGATGCGCTGTTCCAGGAGTCCTCGCGCCGCGCGGATCTGCGCTGCCTGCTCTTTGACGCCGCGGCTGACCTTGACCGCTCCGTCGTCGCGCAGAAACCGTCTGATCTCGCCGGAGATCTTCGGCACGGCATACGTTGAGAAACGCGTCCCGAAGCTCTCGTCAAACCCGTCTATCGCCTTTAGCAGCCCCACGCAGCCGAGTTGATAGAGATCGTCCGCGTCGACTCCGCGTCCCGTGAAGCGACGTACGACGCTCCAGATCAGGCCGGAATTCTCAGCGATGATCTCCCCCGCGCGGACGCGGTCGCCCTGCTGCGCCAGCCGGATATCGCCGTAAATATCTTCGCTCATCGTCTGCCGACGCGCAGGCGGATCGCTCTTTGCATCACGACCGTGGTCCCCTTTCCGGGCTCTGAGCGCACGCGCAGCTTGTCCATGAAGCTTTCCATGATCGTGAAGCCCATGCCGCTGCGTTCGCTGCCGCCGGTCGTATAAAGCGGCTTCATGGCCTCCTGCACGTTCTCCATACCCTTCCCGAAGTCCTTGACCATGATCTCCAGCGTATTCCCGCCGAGGATGCGCAGTCGCATGACGATACGCCCGATCGAATCGGGATAGGCGTGAACGATGGCGTTCGTCACGGCCTCCGATACCGCGGTTTTTACGTCTCCGAGTTCCTCAAGTGTCGGATCCAGCTGTGCGGCGAAGGCCGCGACGGCGGAGCGTGCGAAAAACTCGTTGCTGCTCCTGCTGGGGAATTCCAGCTTTATGTAGTTTTGTTCTTTCATTTTAAGCTCCTTTCAGCTGTTCATCGCAACAGCGATCAGTCTGTCGATCCCGGAAGCCTCGAGTACTTTGCGCGCCTGTTCCGGCGGGTTTTCCACGCGAAGTCTTCCGCCGTACGTCCGCATTTTTCGTCCTGCGTTGATGATAACGGCAATTCCGGAGGAATCCATAAAACTCAGGCCGGACAGATCCATGACGCACTCGCGCGGCATGTGTTCCTCGATGAGCGTGCTGATCGCGCGGATCGCCCCGCCCGCTTCGTGGTGATCGAGCTCTCCGGAGAGATACACGATCAGTCTTCCGGAAGAAAAGGAGGCCGCAATCTTCAATTTGATCTCACCTCTCGAATAAGAAAAATGGCACCGCACCATGTGTGGTGCGATGCCATTATAAGCTTTTTTCGCGGCGGCATTTGTCGGATAAACGCCGCGGGAAATGTTTTTGTCAGATGCCGAGCCCTTTCAGGGATGCTTTGAGATTCTCGATCAAGGCCTCGAGTTTGGCTTTCTTCTCGCGCTCGACATTGACGACGCTCTCGGGCGCGCGCGTCACGAAGTTTTCGTTGGAAAGCTTTGCGATCTGGCCTGCGAGCTGCTTTTCGGCGTTGGCGAGCTCTTTCTCCATGCGCGCTTTTTCTTTTTCCATATCGACCAGCTCTGCCATCGGCATATACATGCGCGCATTGTCGGTGACGACGCTTACCATACCGTCCGTCTTCTCAGGGGGCTCAGGCCGGACGCTGACTTCGCTGGCGTAGGCGAGCTTGCGGATATAGCTCACGCCCGCTTCGAAAGCGGCGGCCTTGTCTGTCGCAATGATCAGATGCGCCTTCTTTGACGGCGGGACGTTCATCTCGCTGCGGCGTGCGCGGACGGCCTTGATCGCCGCCATGACCATTTCGAAGTTCTCTTCATCCTGTGGGAAGGACAGCTCCGCCTTCCACTCGGGATAGCGCTCGATCATCAGCGCCTCGCCCTCGTGCGGCAGGGCCTGCCAGATCTCCTCGGTGATAAAGGGCATGAAGGGATGCAGGAGCTTGAGGATCTCGGTCAGGACATAGAGCAGCACCTTCTGCGCGGCGAGCTTGCTTTCCTCGTCCTCGCCGTTGAGGCGCGGCTTGGTAAGCTCGATATACCAGTCGCAGTAGCTGTCCCAGATGAAATCGTAGATCTTGCCCGCCGCCACACCGAGCTCGAAGCTGTCCATATTGTCGCAGACTTCGCGGCAGAGGTCGTTGAGCTTGGAGAGGATCCACTTGTCCTCGATCTCCAGCTTGTCGGGCAGCTCGTTTTTCTCGATCGTGAGGTTCATCATCACGAAGCGCGAGGCGTTCCAGATCTTGTTACAGAAGTTGCGCATGGCCTCGCACTTCTCAACGTAGAAGCGCATGTCGTTGCCGGGCGAGTTGCCGGTGATGAGGTTGAAGCGCAGCGCGTCGGCGCCGTACTGCTCGACCATGTCGAGCGGGTCGATACCGTTGCCGAGGGACTTGGACATCTTTCTGCCCTGGCTGTCGCGGACAAGGCCGTGGATGAAGACGGTCTCAAACGGGATCTCGTCGAGATGCTCCATGGCCGAGAAGATCATGCGGGCGACCCAGAAGAAAATGATGTCATAGCCCGTGACCATAACGGTCGTGGGATACCAGTAGTCGAGCTCCGGCGTCTTTTCGGGCCAGCCCATCGTGGAGAAGGGCCAGAGCGCGGAGGAGAACCAGGTGTCGAGCACGTCCTCGTCCCGGTGGATGTTTTTGCTGTGGCAATGCGCGCACTCGGTCGCGTCCTCACGAGAGACCGTGATCTCGCCGCAGTCGTCGCAGTACCAGGCCGGGATCTGATGGCCCCACCAGAGCTGGCGGGAAATGCACCAGTCGTGCACGTTCTCCATCCAGTTGAGGTAGGTCTTGGAAAAGCGGTCCGGCACAAACTTGATGCGGCCGTCCTTTACGACGTCGATCGCCTTCTTTGCCAGAGGCTTCATCTTGACGAACCACTGCGGGCTTGTGAGCGGCTCGACGACCGTGCCGCAGCGGTAGCAGCAGCCGACGTTGTGGCTGTATGGCTCCACCTTGACGAGATAGCCCTGCTCCTCGAGATCGGCCACGATGGCCTTGCGGCACTCATAGCGGTCCATGCCGTCGTACTTGCCGCCGTTGATGATCTTCGCGTCCTCGTCGATGCACTGGACCTGATCAAGGTTATGACGAAGGCCGACCTCGTAGTCGTTGGGATCGTGGCAGGGCGTCATTTTGACCGCGCCGGTGCCGAAGCCGAGTTCGACGTAGTCGTCGGCCACGATCGGCAGCTTCCGGCCGACGAGCGGAAGGATCGCGTTTTTGCCCACAAGGTGGGTGTAACGTTCGTCCGCGGGATTAACGGCCACCCCGGTGTCGCCCAGCATGGTCTCGGGACGCGTCGTGGCGATGATCAGCTCCTCGTCGGAGTTCTCGATCGGATAGCGGATATACCAGAAGTGTCCGGGGATATCCTTGTACTCGACCTCAGCGTCCGAAAGCGCGGTGCGGCAGTCCGGGCACCAGTTGATGATGCGGCGGCCCTTGTAGATCAGGCCCTTTTCATACAGGCTGCAGAAGGTCTCGCGAACGGCGCGGGCGCAAACCTCGTCCATCGTGAAGCGGTTGCGGTCCCAGTCGCAGGACACGCCCATACTCTTCTGCTGCTCAACGATGCGGTCGCCGTACTTCTGCTTCCAGGCCCAGACGCGCTCAAGGAACTTGTCGCGCCCGAGATCGTAGCGGGTCTTACCCTCCTTGCGGAGCACCTCTTCGACCTTGACCTGGGTGGAAATGCCCGCGTGGTCGACGCCGGGCAGCCACAGAGCGGAATAGCCCTGCATGCGCTTATAGCGCGTGAGGATGTCCTGCAGCGTCGCGTCGAGGGCGTGGCCCATGTGGAGCTGGCCCGTGACGTTGGGAGGCGGCATGACGATGGAGAACGGCTTCTTCTCCGGGTCGATCGTCCCCTTGAAGTATCCGCCCTTCATCCAAAGATCGTATATGTTTTTTTCGACCGATTTCGGGTCGTAGGTTTTCGGCAATTCTTTCATGTTCGATTCTCCAATCCTTTCGTTATCGTTTTTCCGTGCCTTCCAACGCAACGGATCGGAGAAGTCCGCCGAAAAACGACGCTCTGTTCTCCACGTGATCGCCCCCTGTCAATCAAAAACGCCCTGAGGCATAATAACCTCAGGGCGATAAAATACCGCGGTACCACCTGAATTCCGCCGATCATCGGCGGCGCTCATGCTCCTGTAACGGGGAGGGCCGTCCGCCGCTACTCCTGTTTCACGGCAGATGCTCCGGGCCGACCTTCAACGCATCGCAAGCGGGATCTTTCACCAAACGAACCCTCTCTGTGGCTGACGATGTGCGTTTACTCCTGCCCTTCTTCGCAGTTCTTGGAAATTATAGAATAAGATTCACCTTTTGTCAAGCGCCGGCAAGCCTTTTCAGGCCGTTCAGATCCGTCACGCCGACGGTGCGGGCCAGCTCTTTGCCGTCTTTGAAAACGATAATGGTCGGGATGCTGAAGATATTGAAGCGCTGAGCGATACCCGGCTCCTCGTCAACGTCGACCTTGCCGACCTTTACCGTCGCGCCCATCTCGGCCTCGAAGGCATCCAGGATCGGAGCCTGCATGCGGCAAGGGCCGCACCAGGTCGCCCAGAAATCGACGAGCGTCGTGCCGGAGGCGATCGCCTCGTTAAAGCTGTTTGCGTTGAAATGCTGTACTGCCATGGTCAATTCTCCTTTTTCTTTTTGTCGATATACTCGCAGGCGGAGAGCGCCGCGACGTTCCCCTCTCCCGCGGCCTTGGCAAGCTGATAAGGCTTGCCCGTACAGTCCCCCGCCGCGAACACGCCGGGGATATTGGTATTCATCCGTTTGTCCGTCACGATGCCGCCGTCGGAATACGCCAGGCCCTGGACGAGCTTCGTAACAGAAACGGTGTCTTTGATGACGAACACGCCGTCTACTTTGTATTCTTTGCCGTCGGCCAGGACCGAGTCGGCCTTCAGGCCTCCGCGGATCTCATAGCGAAACGGCTTCGTCATACGCAAAACGGTACAGCCGATGCTTTCAAGGAAATCCGCGTCATGAGCGGCCTCCTCGCCGCCGCCGATGACAGCGACCGTTTTGCCGCGGTAGAGCATCCCGTCGCAGGTGGCGCAGTAACTGACGCCGCGGCCCAAAAACTCGCCCTCGCCGGGATAGAGCTTTTCGCGCGTGATGCCTGCGGCGATGATCACGGCAAGGCAGGATGTAAACTCGCTGCCGACCGCGACGCCAAAGCTGTCGCCTAGAGGGATGACGCTCAGCGCGCGGCCGCGGATCAGATCGGCGCCGCTGTCAGAAAGCTGGCGTGTCAAGAGCTCGCCGAGCTCTTTTCCGCTGACGGACGGGACGCCGGGATAGTTTGTGATCATTTCCGCTTTATACAGGCTGCTCGTCTCCGCGCCGTTGGCAATGACGGCGACCGTCTTGCCGCGGTTGAGGCAGGTCAGCGCGGCGGAAGTGCCGGCGATGCCGCCGCCGATGATCACGATGTCATATCTTTCTTTCATGGCATCACATCCTTTGCGCGTATAGTTTAGCACATTTTTATTGTAATTACTATCTTAATCGGTTATAATGGCAAAGAATTTACAAACAGGAGATATTTTCCGATGGACGAGACCAGAAATTTCATCGAAGAATTTGTCAAAGAAGATCTTATGGAGGGAAACCGCTGCTACGGCATGCAGGTACATACCCGTTTTCCGCCCGAGCCTAACGGCTATCTCCATATCGGGCACTGCAAGGCCCTGACGATCGATTTTTCGACGGCCGAGCATTTCGGCGGCATCTGTAACCTCCGCATGGACGACACCAACCCCGCCAAGGAGGACACCGAGTATGTCGACGCGATCCAGGAGGACATCCACTGGCTGGGCTTCGACTGGGGCGATCGCTTTTTCTACGGCTCGGACTATTTTGAGAAAACCTATGAGTATGCTCTCGAGCTGATCCGCAAGGGACTTGCCTATGTCTGCGAATTGACTCCCGAGCAGTTCCGCGAATACCGCGGCGATACGACCCATCCCGCCGTCAGCCCCTGGCGCGACCGTCCGATCGAGGAAAGCCTTGATCTCTTCGAGCGGATGAAGAACGGCGAGTTTGAAGAGGGCCGTTATACGCTGCGCGCGAAGATCGACCTGGCGAGCGGCAACTTCAATATGCGCGATCCGGTCCTCTACCGCATCCGTTATATCGAGCATCACCGTCAGGGAACGAAGTGGTGCATCTTCCCGATGTACGACTTTGCCCACCCGATCCAGGACGCCCTCGAGGGCATCACGCATTCTCTTTGCTCGCTGGAATACGAAGATCACCGCCCGCTGTACGACTGGGTCGTTTCGAACGTTTCCATCCCGGGCATCAAGCCGCGTCAGATCGAGTTTGCCAGACTCGGCATCAACTACACGGTCATGTCCAAAAGAAAACTCCGCCAGCTCGTCGAAGAGGGGCGCGTTTCCGGCTGGGACGATCCGCGCATGCCGACGCTCTGCGGTCTGCGCCGCCGCGGCTACACCTCGCGCTCGATCCGCACCTTCTGCGAAAAGATCGGCGTATCGAAGGTCGATTCCACCGTCGACTGGGCGCTGCTGGAGAGCTGTCTGCGCGACGATCTCAACGAGAACGCCCGCCGCGTGATGGCCGTTCTCCGTCCCGTGAAGCTGACCGTGACGAATTATCCCGAGGGCAAGAGCGAGCTTTTGACCGTCGAGAACAACCCTCTGCGTCCCGAAGACGGTACGCGCGAGATCAGCTTTTCCCGTGATCTGTTCATCGAATCGGACGATTTCATGGAAGAACCCGCGCCGAAGTTCAAGCGCATGTATCCGGGCTTCGAGGTTCGCCTCAAAGGCGCGTATCTTGTCACCTGCACGGGCTGCCGCAAGGACGAAAACGGCAAGGTCGTTGAGATCTTCTGCGAGTATGATCCGGAAAGCCGGGGCGGCGATCCTGCCGACGGACGCAAGGTCAAGGGCGCGACGATCCACTGGGTCGATGCGAACAACTGCGCCGAGGCCGAAGTGCGCGTGTACGACTACCTCTTCTCTGATCCCGACCCCGACGGACCGGACAAGTGTTTCCTCGACTATATCAACCCGGACAGTCTGCAGGTGCTGAAGGGCTGCAAGGTAGAAAAGAGCCTCGCCGAGATCCCGATGCCGGAGCGCGGGAAGAACTCCGAGAGCTTCCAGTTCATGCGCCAGGGCTACTTCTGTCTGGACAATAAGGATGCAAAGCCGGGACAGCTTGTTTTCAACCGCGCAGTAGCGCTGAAGGACAGCTTCAAAAAATAAATGAAATGAAAAGAACGGAGAAACGCAGCCGCGTCTCTCCGTTCTTTTTACATTCCGCTAAAGCTGCTGGCATACTGCTGAAATATGCCGATCAGCTCGTCCGTCGTGCCTGTCACGACCGCGATGACTACCGTGATCAGGACAAGGATGATCACGATGAGGAGCGCGCACCAGTAAGATCTGGCGTAATTCCTGCGGTTGAGGTTGGTCTTGTTGAAGCTGAAAACGATCAGCAGGATGAACCCGACCACGGGGATGGCAAAAAGAATGCTCCAACCGATATAGCCCCAGGGGCTCATGGGTTTATAGGCCTTCGGGATCTCAATGACGGGGGGCTGCGCTTTGTGGGCTGCGCTGAGATTGGTTCCGCAGTTGGGGCAGAAGGGGTTGCCGGGATCTATGGGCGCGCCGCATTTCGGGCAGTTCATGGTGATTCCTCCTCAATTTTGATAAATAAGTTTCGTTCTCTCTCAGAAAAGACCGCTCAAAAACGCTTTAAGCGGAAAATACAGGATCGGCAGGAAGATGCCCGGGAGCATATCGCCGATCTTGATGTGCTTCTCGGAGATCCCGAGAAGATTGATCGCCATGCCGATGAAAAGCGTCCCGCCGACGGCTGTCATCTCCGTCACGACCTCAGTCGTAAGGACGGGGGCGGCCAGTCCCGCCAGCAGCACGATCCCGCCCTGGATCACGAGCACCGAAACGGCCGAGAGCAGCACGCCCGCGCCGAGCGCGGCGGCAAAGATCAGAGAACTCATGAAATCCATGATGCTTTTGGCGATCAGCATCTCGTAATTCTGGTTGAGCCCGGCCTCGATCGATCCGATCACAGTCATCGTCCCGACGCAGAAGAGCATCGTCGTGGTGATAAAGCCCTCTGCGAAGGGACCGTCCGCGAGCTTCGTCCCCTTGAGACGGTCGCGGATGCGGTCTGCCGCGCCGTTCATCCGGTCGTCGAGATGAAGGGCCACTCCGATCACGGTGCCCAGGACCAGGCAGACCATCACGATCATAATGCTCGAGGTCTGGATCGCGCTCTGAACGCCGATCACGAGCGTGCACAGCGCGATGGCCGTCATGATGCCCTTGCTATAGCTTTCCTTAATTCGGCTGCCGAACAGCAGGCCGAGCGACGCGCCGAGCAATACGGCGGCAACATTGATAAATACAGCGAGCATGGTCTCATCCCCATGGATTTTTTCGTTATCATATCACGCATTATTTTCGATTGCAAGCGCTGAAAAAACTCCGCGCGTTTGCATTTCCGCCGTTTTCTGCTATAATGCACTTGACTTGACGGAAAGGAGGATGAGTATGCTCGGCATTGTCTGGTTTCTCTTTTGGCAGCTCTTCGGTCTGCTGATCGCCGCGCGTGCGTTCCGCTCGCTCGGAGACTTCGAGCGGCTGCAGCTCGGAAGTGTCTGCGGCAGCGCGGCGGCTATATGGGCGCCCGTCCCCTTTTCCTTTCTTTTCGGTTTTTCGATCGCGTCCCATTTCTGCGCTGCGGCGCTCGGCGTAACAGCCTCGGTATTTCTTCTCAAGGGCATTGCTTTCCCTTCCCGTCACGAATTGAAAGCCGAATGGCGGGAGCAGCGTGCTTTTCTTTGTCTGCTGATCCCCTTCATGGCGCTTTGTGTCATACTTCTCTGCAGCCACACGCTGCAGGAACGAAACGGCGCGATCTATACCGGACAGAGCGGCTGGGGCGATATGCCGATGCATCTGGGCTTTATCACCTCGATCGCCGCGCAGGGCACCTTCCCGCCCGAATACAGCATCCTGCCCGGAGAACGCCTGTGCTACCCCTTTTTCTGTGACAGCGTTTCCTCCTCGCTGTACCTGCTCGGAACGCCTCTTCGATGGGCCTATATGATCCCCGCTTTTTTTGCCTTCATGCAGGTCTTCAGCGGTTTTTATCTTCTGGCGCGCAGCATGCTGCGGCGTCTCTCCTCAGCCCTTCTGGCCTTTGTTTTCTTCTTTTTGAACGGCGGACTGGGCATGATCTACTTCACAGGCGAATACAGCCTTAAACAGCTTCTGACGGGCTTCTACAAGACGCCGACCAATCTCGGCGACAAAGGCATCCGCTGGGTCAATGTGATCGCGGACATGCTGCTGCCGCAAAGGGCTACCCTCTTTGGTTGGGCGGTATTGTTTGCTGTACTGCTCCTTCTGTACCGCGCCGTATTCTGTGCAGAAAAAAAGCTGTTTCTTCCCGCGGGTATCCTCGGCGGACTGCTTCCGATGATCCATACGCATTCCTATCTCGCGCTCGGCGTCGTCGCCGCCTGCTGGCTCGTCTGGTCTGCGCTCCGCGATCGTGTGAGCAAAAAATGGCTGCTCTCCTGGTTGGCCTTTGGTCTGCCCGCAGTTGCGCTAGCCGTACCGCAGCTTCTGCTGTGGACCTTTCATTCGGTGGAGGGAAACGAGCAGTTCCTTCGTTTTCATTTTGACTGGATCAACGGCGGAAAAGAAAACTGGCTTTGGTTCTGGCTGAAAAACGTCGGACCGCTTTTCCTGATTTCGCCGATTGCCTTCATTCTGGCGGAAAAAGAAAAACGAGCGGTTTTCTTTCCGGCGATGTTTCTTTTCGTGCTTTGCGAGTTTGTCGTCTTTCAGCCGAATGTGTATGACAACAACAAGCTGCTCTATGTCTCTTACGCATTGCTCTGTATCCTGTGCGCCGATCTCGTCGTGCGCGCTGTGAAAAAGCTTCGTTTTCTGTCTGTGCGCGCCGCCGTGCTTTTCCTGCTGATCGCGCTGTGTACCAACGCGGCGGTCTTTACACTTGCACGAGAATATGTTTCCGGGACGGGAAAGTACGCCATTCGCCTCTTTTCGGCCTCGGACGCCTCCGCCGCAGAATTCATTCGGGAAAACACAGCGCCAGACGCGCTGTTCCTCACAACTGACAACCACAACAACGCCGTCGCAGCTCTGACAGGGAGAAACGTATTCTGCGGCTGTCCGTCCTACCTGTTCTATCACGGGCTCGACTACGCTTCGCGCAGCGAACTTGCGAAAACTCTTCTGACTGACGGCGAGAGTTTCGAGAAACTACACCGTGAGCTGGGGATCGACTATGTGTACATCGGCGATTATGAGCGGGGCCTTCCGGGCCTCGACGGCACTTTTTTTGAGGAAAACTACCCGGCCGTGTTCAGAAGCTCTGGCGTGACGATCTATAAAACAGACTGAGGACTTCTTATTGGAAGTCCTCAGTTACTCTATATCATCGAGTAGTAGATCGAACCGACCGCCTGCGCGAACTGCGCGACCGTGATCTGCGGCATCAGGGAGAGTTGTTTCATCAGATTCGTGTTTGCCAGATCCTCATCCGCGGCGATGAGCGCGATCCCCGTTCCTCCTTTTTCAAAGCCTTCGCACAACAGCTCAAAGCAGCGGCGGGATTTGACAAAACGGCCGAAGAGGATGCGCATCGGGGGCGTAACGCCAAACAGCCAGTTCATTTCCCGCATCACGACGGAGAGGTTTTCGCCGATCTCGCGGAATATCTGCTCCGCTTTGGGATCGCCGTGGGCGGCAAGATCCATCAGACGCTCAAGGCAAGGCTTTCTGAGATCCGCCGGCTCGGTCGGAACGACAAGATCTTTGCCGGAACGAGCGGTAAAGCCGTCCAAAAGTCCCGGATCGAGCTTCCAGGCAAGACGATAGGCCGCGGCCTGCCCCAGATAGCGCCTGACGCCGTTCATCCCGGAATTTTCATTGCGCGTGCTGCGCAGATCCTCGGGCGGCAGAGCGGCAGAGGGATAATCACCCAGATCCAGCAGCAGGTCATAGAGTTCAAGCGGAAAAGACGGGATCGTACCGTCCGCCTGCAGCCATCCGGTGCCGAGATCCGTGCCTAACGAATGCGCGATCACGCCGTTTCGTATCCGATCTTCCTCCCCGCCGGCGGCGAGCTCGACAGCCGCCGTGAAAGCGGCCATGTTTCCGTCGTTTGTCAGGCGCACTTTCGCTCCGGGAGCGCACAGCGGCAGGATCAGGTTTTTTAGATCCGTCAGTCTGGCAAACTCGTGTTCGTAATCTCGGCTGCGGTTTTCACGCATGGCCTTGGTTTTTGGTGTTTCGCCGCCCACGATCCGATCGTTTATGACGATGTCCGGGAAGCTGACGCCGACGGCGTCAAGCTCGGCCCCGGCTTCTTCGATCCGCTCTTTTGCTTCTCGAATGAGCTCAAGGATCGGATCGATGATCCCCTCCGCCGTGGGGCTGGAAGCGGGATTCCAGTCATATTCTTTTGTTAAAAGCAGTTTCCCCTTTACGGAAACGGCGAGTTTTATGTCGCTGCCGCCGATGTCGACCCCGACACAGCTTTTTTGATCTGCCGCTTTGATGATATCCCTCAGCCTGTCGGCTAGATCCGCGGCATGAGGAGGCGTTTGCACTTCAATCGGGAAGAACTCATCCTCCGGGGATAATCTGATCTGAAAACCTCCGTGGATACGACGGGCGATATTCCTCACCTTTCCCAAGCCCTCCGGTGCGTCGAAAAGAGACGGCAGGCCGGAAAGGAGTTTCCGCAGATCGTCCTCGCAGTAGATCCTCACCTCGCGGCCGCTGAAGGCTGAGAGGATATTATATACATTCGCTGCGGCAAAACGGAGAAGGAAGCTTTCTTCCGCCGTATCGTCGGCGGGAGGGAAAAAAAGCTCATAGTCCCGCGCGCTGCCGTCGCTTCCGAAAAGGCGCACGGTCGCTCTGCGCGCTTCGGGACAAGCCTCAAAACTTTTTCGCAGATCGGGCAGCCAGAGAGATTCACCGCTCTCCGCGCGACGGATCAATTCTTGTATCATGTCTTTTCCTCCTGCTTCACCCAGCGGATCTCTGCGCTGATTTTTCCGTTTTCGATCTCAAGCACCCCATAGCTCGGTTTCTTCACCTTTCCGATCGAGCCCGGGTTCATGATCTCCATACCGAGATGATGATCCAGGTACGGCCGATGCGTATGGCCGAACAGCACGACGTCGGCGTCGGCGCGAAGCGCGGCATAGCACAGCTCGCGCGCCGTGTCGTCGTATTTCACCTCGTGCTGATGTCCGTGCACGGCGAAAAAACGAACGCCCGCGACGACAGCGTTGAGAACGAGCGGCTGTGTCGAGCGCAGATCACAGTTCCCGCGCACGGTGTTGATCGGCAGGTCGGGATAACGATTTCGCAGCGTCACCAGATCGGTCTCGCCGTCGCCGAGGAAAAAGCAAAGCGTGGGCTTTTCAAGCCGAACTGCGTCGATCATATTGGCGGCATAGCCGTGAGAATCGGAAAAAACACAGATCTTCATGCCAGACTCCGAAAAGTGATGTGGATGAAAAAGCTGCCGACATGTGCGGCAGCTTTTTATGTTTTTCTTCTGATCAGATCGTATTCTCGTTGCTCATCAGATCGCCGACGAGCTTTTCGCGCACGACGCGCACCTGGGTATCGCGCACCTTCTGGCGCAGCGGCAGAACGCTTCTCGGAGAGACCGAGAGTTCGTCCAGGCCGATGGAGAGGAAAAGCTCCGTCAGTTCGAGATCCGCGCCGAGTTCGCCGCAGATGCCGCACCAGATGCCTTCCTTGTGGGCATTGTCACAGGCCATCTTGATCAGTCTCAGAACAGCGGGATGATGGGCGTTGAAGAAACGGCCGAGGTCGTTGTTCTGACGGTCGCAGGCCAGCGTGTACTGCGTCAGGTCGTTCGTGCCGATAGAGAAGAAGTCGACCTCTTTTGCCAGGCGATCGCTGATGACGGCTGCGGCGGGCGTCTCGATCATGATACCCACGTCCACCTCGTCGGAGAACGGGATGCCTTCATCCGTAAGCTCTTTCTTGACCTGCTCGCACATCTTCTTGGCCTCGCGGACTTCCCAGACAGAGGTGACCATCGGGAACATGATGGACAGGCGGCCGAATGCGGAGGCGCGGTAGAGCGCGCGAAGCTGCGTGCGGAAGATCTCGGGCCGGTTGAGGCAGATGCGCAGCGCGCGGTTGCCGAGAGCGGGGTTTTCTTCTTTGGGCAGCTTGAAATACTCGATCATCTTGTCCGCGCCGATATCCAGCGTGCGGATGACGACCTCCTTGCCGCCCATATCGGACAGCACCTTTTTATAGGCCTCGAACTGATAGTCCTCGGTGGGATAGTCGTCGCAGTTGAGATAAAGGAACTCGCTGCGAAACAGACCGATGCCGCCGCCGTCGTTTTCAAGCACGGCGTGAACATCCTCGGGGTTGCCGATGTTGCAGTAAACACGGATCTCCTGGCCGTCTTTCGTCACGTTAGGCTTGCCCTTGAGCTGGGCGAGCAGTTCCTGACGCTTGAGGATCTCGGCGCGTTTCTTCATAAGACGCGCGCGGGTGTCCTCGTCGGCGTCCAGCACGACGGAGCCGGTGCCGCCGTCGACGATCACTTCCCTGCCCGCATATTCAGGCTTGAGCTGATTGCCCACACCGATGATCGCGGGAATGCCCATCGTACGGGCCAGGATCGCCGTATGGCTCGATCCCGAGCCGCCGGAGGTCACAAAACCGAGGATCTTGGTTTTATCGAGCTGAACGGTCTCGCTCGGGGCAAGGTCGTCGGCGGCCAGGATGACGGGAACGTCGGAGTCGATACCTCCCTGCACCACGTCGAGCAGGATGCCGACGATGCGGCCGGAGATATCCTTAACGTCTGCCGCGCGGGCCTTGAAGTAGTCGTCGTCCATCGCGGCGAAGGCTTCGGCCTGAAAAGCGCCCGCGTCTGTCACGGCGGCCTCGGCGTTCATGCCGGACTCCTTGATGAAGCCTTCGATGGCCTCCTCGTAATCGAGGTCCTCACACATCATCTGATGGGTCTCGAAAAGCATGGCTGCCTCGTCGCCCGCCTCGGTGCGGGCCTTCTCGGCCAGAACGCCGAGCTGCTCGATGGCTTTGGCCTGGGCAGCCTTAAAGCGCTCCCATTCCGCCTCGCGGTCGGAGACCTCATAGCGTTTGAGCGTCGTATCGGCGCGCTGATAGAAATAAAGCGGTCCCAGGGCAACGCCCGTCGAAACGCCTTTTCCCTGAATAGAGATCATGCGGTCATTCTCCTTTCGGATTTATGGGAATAAACGATACGGCTGTCACTTTACGGGCAGCCGTATCGTTTCGCTCGGGATCAGAGGTTGGCCTTGAAGAAAGCTTCGATCGCGGCAGCGACAGCTTCCTCGTCGCCGCCCTCGACGGTGACCTTGACGGTGTCGCCCTGCTTGATGCCCATCTGCATGAGCGCCATGAGCTTGAGAGCGTTGACAGCCTTCTCGCCTTTTTCAATGGTGACTACGGAGCCTGCATAGCTCTTGATCTCCTTGACCAGAAGGCCGGCGGGACGGGCGTGGATACCCACGGGATCGGTGATGACATACTCAAAAGATTTCATGGTAATACCTCCAAAAAAGTATTCTTATTTCAAACCGCACTCGACGCCGTCAAGGTCGTCGGAGTTCGTGAGAAGCATTACGACGGTGTCGTTATACCCGGCTTTTGCGATGGCGTCTCTGTCAAAGCCGAGCAGCTTCTGGCCGGCCTTGACTTCGGCTCCGTCTTCGACAAAGGCGGTGAATCCCTCGCCCTGCATGTTGACGGTGTTGACGCCGACGTGGATGAGGACCTCCATGCCGTCCTTTTCCAGCGTGACGGCATGCTTGGTGTCAAAGACGGAGGTCACGGTGCCGTCAAAGGGAGCGAGCACGATCCCCTCGTCGGGTACGACGCCGATGCCGTCGCCGAGGATGCCCATGGCAAAGGTGTCGTCGGGGATCTCCTCGCGTGGGATGACCTTGCCCTTGCAGGGCTGGAGGAGCTCGCCGGCAGCGCAGCGCACAACGGAGGGCATCGGCTCGGCAGGCGCTTCCTCGACCGCGGGAGCGGCTTCTTTCTTGGCGGGAGCGTCTTCCTTCCAGATGATCCAGGTCAGCGCGAAGGCGATACCGGAGGCGATGAGCAGCTCAAGCAGGTAGAGCGGGACATTGTTGACTGCGGGAATGGCGGGAATGCCGGTCACACCGTAGACGGGAGCGCCGAGCTTGAACAGCGCGCCGAAAACCGAACCGACCGCGCCGCCGGCCATGCCGCAGAGGAAGGGCTTCATGAAGCGGAAGTTGATACCGAAGATCGCCGGCTCGGTGATGCCGAGAGCGGCGGAAAGAGACGAGGGCAGCGCCACGGACTTGGTCTTCTGATTGTGGACCTTGAGCGCCACGGCAAAGCAGGCGCCGAACTGTGCGAAGTTTGCGGCGGATGCGATGGGCATCCAGGTATTCAGGCCCGTCTGCGCGATCATGCCGGCCTCGATGACGTTGTACATGTGGTGCAGTCCCATGACGACCGTCCAGGGATAGATGGCGCCCATGACCATCGAGCCGAGCAGAGAGCTTGCCAGCCACTTCGCTCCGGCAAGCACCCAGTTTTCAAGGATGGAAAAGATCGGTCCGATGATCGTGAAGGTCACGAATGCGGTGATCAGTACGGTGCAGAGCGGTGTAACGAAGAGATCGATCATCTCCGGCACTTTTTTATGCAGCCACTTCTCTACCGTTGACATGAGAAGGACCGCCAATATGACCGGGATGACATGGCCCTGATAGCCCACCTGCTGGACGTTGAAGAAGAACAGCTTCCAAGTGGGTATCTCGCCCGCGGCATAGTTGCCGACGGTCCAGGCGTTGATCAGCGCGGGATGGACCATCATCAGGCCGATGACGGCGCCCAGGAAAATGTTGCCGCCGAACACGCGTGCAGAGGAGATCGCGACAAGAACAGGCAGCAGCGCGAAGGCCGTATTGGCCACGAGGTCAAGGAAAGAATACCAGTCGCTGTTTCCGAAAGCGGGCCAGAACTTCGGGATCGCCTCGACAAGGCCCATCATCAAGCCGGAGGCCACGATGGCGGGCAGGATCGGAACAAACACGTCGCCCGGCGTCTTCAGGATCTTCTTCCACAGAGGCATACGGGAGGCCGCCGCTGCTTTGACGTCCGCCTTGGACGCAGCGGTCAGACCGGTGACGGCGAGGAATTCGTCATAGACCTTGTTGACGGTGCCGGTGCCGATGATCAGCTGGAGCTGGCCGTTGGAGTCGAACAGGCCCTTGACGCCCTCAACTTCCTCCAAGGCCTTGATATCGATCTTGCTGTTGTCCGCGATCACAAGACGCAGACGGGTGGCACAGTGTGCCGCGCTGATGATGTTCTCTTTTCCGCCGAGGTGGGAAAAGATCTCCTCAGCACACTTACGGTAGTCGAGTGCCATAGCGAAAATCTCCTTTATCCATTTAGCGGCCGTCCAACGGAGGGCGGCCGCTTTATTGATACCAGTATAAACTATTTTTATAGCAAAGGCAACGAAAAGCGCCGTGGGATTGGTAAAAAAACGCGCTTAGTTTTTGTCGCTTTCTACCAAACCGAGCTCCCCGAAAGCCCAGGCGAGTCCGTCGTTCTCCACGCTCGGACATACGAGATCGCTCATCTTCTTCAGAGCCGGGCTTCCGTTCTCCATACAAACGCCGGTGCCGACCGTTTCGATCATCTCCGCGTCGTTCATGCTGTCGCCGAAGCCGATCGTGTCCTCGAGCGGGATGCCGAGGACTTCCGCAACGCGTCGGACGCCGGTCCCTTTGTCGAACTTGCGGTTGATCAGCTCGCCGTTGATGCAGTTGGCCGCTGCCATGTCCTGAACGAGGAAATAGAACTCCCGGTTCAGTTTTGCGATTGCCGGCGCGAGCTGCTCGGCTTTCGCGCACATGAAGACGATCTTGTAGATCGGTCTTCCGTCATACTCCGAGATCGGTCGGATCTTCAGATCGCGCTCGATCGCCTCGCGCCAGCGCATCAACTCGCTGTTGCCTCCGGAGGCTTGTTTGAGAAACTCACCCATGCCCTCGTCGCAATAACTCGCGTCCTTGGCTTCAATGGTGCGGAAAACGCCGTTTTCCTTGAAGAGACGCATGGCCTCTTCGCGCTGTTTCTCAGTCATCGGATAATCGAAGAGCACTTCCCCGTCCAAAACGACATAGCCTCCGCCGATTCCCACATAGCCGTCGAAGCCATATTGCAAAACAGGCTCGAGCATATCCGGATTGCGGCCGGTGCAGAGCAGGACCTTGTGTCCCCTCTCTCTCGCCTCTCGGATGACCTTCAACGCGCTCTCGGGAGGCTCGTTTCTGCCCGGAACAGTAAGAGTGCCGTCAATGTCCAGGAAGATCAGTTTCCTGCGTGTACCGACATCCTTCTTTGTAAAGTCGCAGAGAAGCCAGCGGAAGCCGCAGGGTGAGAGGGCAACGTCGCGTTTGTTGATCACCATGCCGGTGAAAAGATCGTAGAGCTCCCCTTCTTCGTTCCACAGAGTCGTGTGTTTTTCTTCATCAGAAAAGTTATAAAGGGCGATCAGTTTCTCGCCATTATAATAGCGCCCAATGCCGAGAATATTCTGATCCCATATATTCAGCGTCCAGATATCGGCCTTGGCGTCGAAAACGCGGTGCTCGGCGCGCAGCTTTTCAAGCCTGCGCAGCGACGTGAACATGTGACCCTCGGGCGTCGCACCCTCCCGGCGTTTCTTTGCCGCGGCCCAGTTCATCATCCCGCGATGAAGATAGCGGCTGTCAGCGGCCTTCTCGGGATCGTTGTGGTAGCCGTAGTCGTTCTCCTGCGCGATCTCGTCGCCGCTGTAGAGTACCGGTATCCCGCTGAGCGTGAACATATAAGCGTGAAGCATCACATCACGGCGCAGAGCCAGCGCAAGCTTTTCCTCGTCCCGCTCGTAGCGGGCAGCCTCGATCCCGCAGAGCGACGCCGTTGTTCCGCACAAACGCGCGTCGCCGAGCCTCGGATCGTCATTGTACAACTCCCCGCGCGCAGGACTGCCGGGCCATTTGCCTGTCAGATAATCATTGAGATATTTCTTGTGCGGAGTCTCTTCGATCCCGAACCATCTGAGATAAGGATAATCGAGGCCCCAGCCGATGTCGTCATGGCAGCGCAGATAGTTCAGATATCCGTATTCTTTCGGAAGAGAGAAGACCTGATCCAGCTGATTGCGCAGCAGGCGCACGTCCTTCGTCGCGACCGTATTCCAGGTGCTGGCCATGGTCGTAACATTGTAGAGCAGATGACATTCCGGCTTTTCGACCGTGCCGAAATAGGGCACGACCTTGGAGGGCTCCATGACGACCTCGCCGAGCAGCAGCGTTCCGGGGCAGACGATCTCGCAGACGATGCGCATCAGGCGAACGAGCTTATGTACCTGCGGCAGATTCCGGCAATTCGTTCCGAGCTCTTTCCAGATGTAAGGCACCGCGTCCAGACGGATAACGTCGATCCCCTGATTACAGAGGTACAGCATATTCTCTGTCATGTCGCGGAACACGGCGGGATTGGCGTAGTTAAGGTCCCACTGATAGGGATAAAAGGTCGTCATGACGACCTTCTGCGCTTCCTCACACCAACTGAAATTGCCCGGCGCGGTCGTCGGAAAGACCTGAGGGACGTCCTTTTCAAACTGTTGCGGGATCGTCCAGTCGTCGTAGAAAAAATACCGGTCCTGGTATTCCTTCTCTCCTGCACGGGCTCGGCGTGCCCATTCATGGTCTTCGCTGGTATGGTTCATCACGAAGTCAAGGCAAAGAGAGATCCCGTGCTTGTGACAGTCGTGCGCGAGCGCGGAAAGGTCTTCCATCGTGCCAAGCTCCGGTTGGACCTTGCGAAAATCGGACACCGCGTATCCGCCGTCGCTTCTTCCCTTCGGGCTCTCCAAGAGAGGCATGAGATGAAGATAATTCACGCCGCAGTCTCGGATATAGTCCAGTTTGGCGCGAACGCCGCTGAGATCGCCTGCGAAAGAGGATACATACATCTGCATGCCGAGCATCTCGCGCTTTTTGTACCAGTCGGGATCCGAAAGGCGCTCTCTGTCAAGCGTGTGCAGCTCTTCGCTGCGCTCCGACCATGCGCGATATAACATCTCGCGGAAACGGTCAAATGCTGTATGATAAGGGTAAATCTCCAGAAAAAGCGCTCTGAGCTCCGCTTTATGCAGATCATAGCGTTGCCTAAACTGTTTATCCCAGACTTGCTTTTTCATGGTATACCTCTCTTACGCCGAATTATTATTCTTTCTTTCAATTATATGGGAAACCCCAGCGTATTGCAAGCGATGCTTATGCAAAAACAGGGAGTTGAAAAAAGGCCCTTCTATGATAAAATAAAACGAAATTCGGAACAACCGGATCGCCTATTAACCAGAAATCCTGCAAGTTTTTTCTGCCGGTGAAATGGAGACACCATGTTGAAAAGTAAAAAATGGAGGCCGATCGCTCTTTCGGTCTTTTTCATCCTTCTGATCGCAGCTGCGGTTTTCTTTTACTTTCTGCTGAAGCTTGACATCCTTCCGCTAAAGTATTTGATCCCTCTCGCAGCGGTCATCTTGCTGTTCGTGTGCCTGGTTGGCTTTCTTCTTTTCTACCGGATGCGGAAGAAACGGAGCAAGGCTCGACGCATTCGTCGTATTATCGCTATTGTTCTATCCTTGATTTTTACAACTGCCCTTCTTTTCGGCTCCGTTTTCCTCAAGCGAGTGGATGATACAAAAAATGCGGTCGTTGTTCAGCCTGATAGCACTCCCAGAGCCGTCGTTGGCATCTATGTAAAGACCGACGACCCTGCGGCAAACCTCTCTGATACAACGGGATACCGGTATGGTGTTCTTGCCGGACTCGGAGTTGAAAAGCTGCACGCTAACTATGCGCTTGGAAAGATCAACGAAAGCATCGGCACCTCTGTAGAGGCCTATTCATTCGGCAGCATCACCGACGCTGCTGACGCGCTCCGCAAAGGAAATGTGCAGGCGCTGGCCGTCAGCAAGAATTTTATAAACTTGCTCAAGGAGACGGATGATTACGCCGCTTTTTCCGATGAAATCCGTCTGATTGACCAGATTGCCGTTCCGCAGGATGCGACGCTGGATAACACGCCGATCCTTGTCAACGAATCCCCCGACATGACGCCGCCCCCCACTCCGGAACCCACGCCGGAACCCACGCCCGAACCGATCAAATACGGTGAAGACAGGCCTCTGGTGTTTTATCTCAGTGGGATGGACAAGGATGGTCAGGAAATTGAATACAACGCTTATGCCGATGTAAATATCCTGATGGCCATCAATCCCAAGACCAAGCAGGTTCTGCTTATCAGCACGCCGCGCGACACATTTGTAATGAACTTTGCGCTCGGAGGCGGCGACAAGCTGACGCACTGCGCCTACCAGGGCGTGCCAAACTCGATTAAGGCTCTGGAAGATCTCTACTCAACGAATGTAGACAATTATTGCAGGATCAACTTTACCGGATTTGAAAAACTTGGTAACTTAATCGGCGGTATCACTTTAGATAATCCAAAAGCCTTCCACACCGATTACAATAACGGCGATTATTATTTTGAGGAAGGCATTATTACTCTTGATGGATATCAAGCGCTTTGCTATGCGCGCGAGCGCCATGCCTTCGGCGATGGCGATCTTGCTCGCGGCAGAAACCAGGTCCGCGTTCTGACTGCAATACTCAACAAAGTTAAGAGCGACAGCGGCAGCATCCTTCTAAAGTACTCTGATATTCTCGATGCTCTGGCCGGCACCTTTGAAACGGATCTGACTTCTGAACAGATATCTGACCTTGTCAAAGTCGCATTGAGCAATCTAAACGACTGGGATATCAAGGCATATAGTACCTGGGGCGGCAGCGGTATCCGCACA
>JBGUZD010000106.1:0-12092 GCA_045222695.1 Candidatus Limivicinus sp. | reverse complement strand
TGAGTGCGTCTACTCGCTGATCGGCATCATGTAAGCAAAACGTCTGATACAAAAATGCCTGCCGGGCTGTAAGGCCCGGCAGGCCGCGACACATGGCTTATGGATCGGGAAAAAACATGAAAGGAGCACTGTATGAAACCGTTAGAGGGTATTAAGATCCTTGATTTTTCACAGTTTTTGTCCGGCCCGTTCTGCACGATGATCCTTGCGGACATGGGCGCCGAAGTCATCAAGATGGAACGCCCGCCCGCCGGTGACACGACCCGTTGGTCTCCTCCCGGCAGAGACGGCGCCAGCACATACTTTATCAGCTGCAACCGCGGCAAGAAGAGCGTCCTGATGGATCTCTCCGACCCGCGCCAGAAGGCGATCTTCCTGGAGATGGTCAAGGACGCCGACGCCGTGGTGGAGAACTACAAGCCCGGCACCATGGAAAAATTCGGCTGCGGCCACGAAGAGCTGCTCAAGATCAACCCGAAGCTCGTCTATACTGCGATCTCCGGCTTCGGCCAGACCGGCCCCTGGTCCAAGCGTCCCGCGCTGGACCTGGTGATCCAGGCTGCCTCCGGTCTGATGAGCGTTACCGGCGAAAAGGGCGGCGATCCCCAGAAGGTCGGCACCTCCGTAGCGGACATCACCAGCGGCCTTTACGGCTGCATCGGCACGCTGCTCGCCCTTTACGCCGCTCAGAAGACAGGTAAGGGCCAGTACGTGGACGTCTCCATGCTCGACTCGACGGTCTCCATCCTGGAGAGCGCCGTCGCCCGCTACCTGCTCAACGGCAAGATCCCCAAGCCCATCGGCAACCGTCATGCGGCGGCCGCGCCCTTCCAGCCCTTCAAGGTCAAGGGCGGCGACCAGGTGTTCATCTGCGTGGTCCCGGACGAGCAGTGGCTTCGCCTGTGCGACGCGCTGAGACATCCCGAGTGGAAAGATGACCCGCGCTTCACCACGCTGTCGCTCCGCGTCGAGCATGCCGACGAACTTGAGGCGATGATGTCCGACGTTCTGAAGGACTGGACGGCCGAGGAGCTGTGCGAGACTCTCGAAAAGGCCAAACTGGTCTATGGTCAGATCAACAACATCGAGCAGGTCGTGAACCACCCGCAGATCAAGGCCAGAGAGATGATCATCGACGTGGAATTTCCCGGCGCCGGCATTCTCCAGACCACCGGCTCGCCTATCCGCATGAGCGAGGTCCCCTACGAGACCAGCTACAAGACCGTGCAGCTGGGCGCGAACACCTTCGATATCTTCTCACAATATGTGAGCGAGGATGAGCTCCACAGTATTTACGACGACGTGATGGTCAAGGTCGAGGAGACCATTAAGAAGAAAGAACTGCGTTAAGGAGTGGCGACATGAATTCAATGATCGAAACCTGGCTGGAAAAGAAAGCCCATTTGGAAGAGGGCGGCGGTGAAAAATCGATCGCCAAGCAGCACGGAAAAGGCAAGCTTACCGCGCGCGAGAGGATGAACCTGCTTTTCGACGAGGGCACCTTCATGGAGATCGGCCTTTTCGCCAAGCACCGCTGCCATGCGTTCGGTCAGGAAAAGGTGGAGATCCCGGCGGATGGCATCCTTGCCGGCTACGGCATGATCAACGGCCGTCCCGCCTATGCCTATGCCCACGACTTCGCCACCAAGGGCGGAACCTTGGGCGAGATGGGCAGCCAGAAGCAGCAGAAAGTCATGGAGCTGGCTATCAACAGCGGCTGCCCCTGCATCTCTCTCAACGACTCCGGCGGCGGCCGTCTTCAGGAAGCGGTCATCTCCCAGAACTTCCTGCGCCTGTTCTGGTATAACGTCCGTGCTTCCGGCTGGATCCCCCAGATCTCCGCGATCATGGGCTCCTGCGCCGGCGGCGCCGCTTATTCGCCCGCTCTGACCGACTTTGTCGTCAACGTGGACAAGACCAGCAGCATGTTCCTGACCGGCCCGAACGTCATCAAGCAGGTCACCGGTGAGGACGTCGACAGCGAGACGCTCGGCGGCGCTGTAACGCACAACACACGCTCAGGCGTCGGCCACTTCATCGCGGCGGACGACTATGACTGCATCGAGCAGATCAAGGAGATCCTCTCCTACCTGCCGCAGAACGGCAACGAAAAGCCCCCCGCTTATGACTGTGACGACGACCCCTACCGCCTCTGCCCCGAGCTGGACGAGATCGTTCCCGAGAGCGACAACCGCGCCTATGACATGAAGGACGTCATCACGTCCATCGTTGACAACGGCGTCTATCTCGAACATATGGCGGGCTTTGCCACCAACATCATCACCTGCCTTGCACGCATTAACGGCAAGACCGTCGGCATCGTGGCCAACCAGCCCAAATCGAAGGCCGGCTGCCTGGACATCGACGCCTCCGACAAGGGCGCGCGCTTCATCCGCATCTGCGACTCCTTCAACATTCCGCTGATCTGGCTGATCGACGTCCCCGGCTTCCTGCCCGGCGTGAACCAGGAGTTCGGCGGCGTGATCCGCCACGGCGCGAAGATGGTCTACGCCTGCTGCGAAGCCACCGTTCCCAAGATCAACATCGTCATCCGCAAGGACTACGGCGGAGCGCAGGCGGCCATGTGCTCCAAGGAAATGGGCGCCGACCTGAACTTCATCTGGCCCACCGGTCAGTCCGCCATCATGGGTGCTGCCGGCGCCGCCGCGATCATCTTCTCCAAGCAGCTCAAAGCTGCCCCGGATGAGGAGCGCGAGGAACTGCGCAAAAAACTCGTCGCCGAATATCAGGAGCTTACCTGCACGCCGTATCTGCATGCGGAAAACCTCAAGTCCGATGAGATCATCCGTCCCAGCGAGACGCGTGCGATCCTCTCTCAGGCCCTGATCATGCTGGAAAACAAGCATGAGGATCCTCTGAAGAAAAAGCACGGCAACATCCCCGTATAAACTGTTTCAGAATGTGCCGGAGCTTCTCCGGAAGCTCCGGCGCGTGTAAAAAAGCTGAAAGGTAAGATACCATGACATACAGTAACCTCTTTGTTGTGCTGATGGGACTGGGGACCGTTTTCTTCGGGCTGGTCTGCATTGTGTTTCTGATCAAGCTGATGGGCTTCTTCGTCGGGAAGACGGAAACTGCACCGCAGGCCGCACCCGCCGCAGCTCCTGCGGCGGCCGCACCCCTCCCGCAGGCGGAAAAGGTCGACGATCGCGCCGGAGAGAGCGAACTCGTCGCCGTGATCACGGCGGCGTTGGCGCACGAGCTTGACACCAGTCCATCCGGGATCCGGATCATGTCAGTGAAAAAACATTGATTATCAGGAGAGTTGAACATGAAAGAATACAAAGTGACAGTAAACGGGACGGTGTATGACGTGACCATCGAGACGGTCGGCGGCAGCGCTCCCAGAAGAGTCGGCGCGGGCGCACCTCCTCCTGTGGCACGCCGTGAAGCTCCGGTCCTGACGCCGCCTCCCGCTCCTGCGGTCGAGACAAAGGCGCCGGCGCCGGCTCCGGCTGCCGGGGGAAAGAACGTTACCGCTCCGATGAACGGCTCGATCCTTGAGGTCAAGGCCGCGGCGGGACAAGCGGTCAAGAAGGGCGATCTGCTCTTCATTCTGGAGGCCATGAAGATGGAGAACGAGATCTTCGCTCCCGCAGACGGAACGATCGCGTCCGTCGCTGTCAGCAAGGGCTCCGCTGTGGAACCGGGTCAGCTGCTCTGCACGTACGAATGATCCCCGGCTTTCCAGAATAACCACATAAAGGAGACCGGAAAATGGAAGCAACAATGAATTTTTTTCAGCAGACCGGCTTCTATCTGTTCGCACACGGGAACGCGCTGAATCTCGTAATGCTGCTGATCGCGTTCGTCCTGCTGTATCTGGCAATCATCAAGGGCTTTGAGCCTCTGCTTCTGGTGCCCATCGCATTCGGCATCCTCTGTACGAATCTCCCCGGGGCGAACATGTTCCACGAGATCCTCTATGCAGGGGGGCACGTTCACTGGGATCTGTTCCACGGCGCCCCGATCACGGAGCAGCTGCTCAGCGAACTGCAGGCGGCCGGCGTAGCCGCAGATGTCCTCAGCCCGTGGAAAGCGGGAGATATCGTTACGCCCGGCCTGCTGGACATCCTGTATCTGGGTGTCAAGCTGGGGATCTATCCCTGCCTGATCTTTATGGGCGTCGGCGCGATGACGGACTTCGGTCCGCTGATCGCCAACCCGAAGTCTCTTCTCCTCGGCGCAGCCGCTCAGCTTGGTATCTTTATGACCTTCGTCGGAACGCGGCTGATGGGCTTCACCTGCGCACAGGCCTCGTCTATCGGCATCATCGGCGGCGCCGACGGGCCGACGGCGATCTTCGTCACTTCGCGTCTGGCTCCCGAGCTTCTCGGGCCGATCGCAGTCGCGGCGTACAGCTACATGGCTTTGGTGCCGGTGATCCAGCCGCCCATCATGAAACTGCTGACCACAAAGGAAGAGCGCTGCATCCGCATGCGTCCGCTGCGGACGGTATCCAAGAAGGAGAAGATCATCTTCCCCATCATGATCACGGTTTTTGTAGCTCTGCTGGTACCCTCCGCCGCGCCGCTGGTCGCTTCGCTGATGCTCGGCAACCTGTTTAAGGAAAGCGGCGTCGCGGACAGGCTCTCAAAGGCCGCGCAGAACGAGCTGATGAACATCGTCACGATCTTCCTGGGCTTCACGGTCGGCGCGACGGCTACGGCCACGACCTTCCTCTCCCTGCAGACCATCAAGATCATGGTCATGGGCGTGGTCGCCTTCGGCTTCGGCACTGCCGGCGGCGTGCTGCTTGCCAAGTTCATGAATCTGTTCGTCAAGGAGAAGATCAATCCGCTGATCGGCTCTGCCGGCGTGTCGGCGGTCCCGATGGCTGCCCGCGTTTCTCAAGTAGTCGGTCAAAAGGAAGACCCCTCCAATTTCCTGCTGATGCACGCCATGGGCCCGAACGTGGCAGGCGTGATCGGCTCCGCCATCGCAGCCGGTGTGCTGATGGCGCTGTTCGGATAAAAAGCAAAAAAGGATCGCCCGCAGCAGCGGGCGATCTTTTTTTTGCTGCGGAAGCCGATGTCCTCGGCGGGAGAGAGGCTTGCCCGGTCAGGTGGCGCGTACGCTCACCTCTCCGGAATTGAGACATTTCTCCGTCCCGTCGGCAAGACGGACGCGCAGAGAGAAGTCCGGTTCGATGTCGATCGCCGTCGCCGGGATCGGCTCGCCGTGCAGCGGAAGGATGTCGATCGCCCGACCGATCAGGATCGAACGGCTACGATAGGCCTCATAGCAGTCTTCTTCCGGGAGTCGATCATAAAGATCCATCAGCCGGTCCAGCACCGCTGCCGCGAGACGGCAGCGCATATCGTCCGTGCCCGGCGGCGGTCGGAGCGCCCCCGCGGTCTTCTGCAGCTCCGGCGGGAAACCGCCCTCAGGCTCCCGAATATTGATGCCGATGCCGACGATGGCATAATGCAGCATCCCGCTCTCCCAGTCGACGGCGCCTTCGGTAAGGATGCCGCAGACTTTTTTCCCGTCTGCCAGCACGTCGTTGACCCACTTGATCTCTGCTTGTATACCGAAAAGATCCTCGATCGCCTCGGCAACGGATACCGCCGCGCAGGCCGTGATGCGCAGGGCTTCGTGGGCGCTCATCCGGGGACGGAAAAGGACGCTCATGTACAGACCCGAGCGCGAAGGGGAATAAAAGCTGCGTCCCATGCGGCCTCGGCCGGCGGACTGCGTCTCGGCCAGGAGAACGGTAGCCTCAGGCGCTCCGTTCTCGGCAAGCTGTCTGAGCACCGTGTTCGTCGAGCTGACCGACTCCGCTACGCGCAGGACGATCTCGCGGCGGCGCAGATACAGACGCACACCGCTCTCGCTCAAAGAATCGCCGCCGGAACACAGACGATAGCCCTTCCTCGGCGCGGATTCGATCTCAAGGCCGTCGGCGCGCAGCTGTTCGACCGCTTTCCAGACGGCGGTACGGCTCAAACCCAGTTCCGCGGCCAGGCTGCCGCCGGACAGATAGTTCCCGCCGTTGAGGCGCAGGCTTTCGAGGACCCTGTCTTTCGTCACCATGAGAGATCCCTCTCAAGCGTCGGATAGAGACGCACGGCCAGGAGACTTGCCAGCACGATCTTCAGCGCATCGGCGGGAAGATAAGGCAGCACGCACCAGCCCAGCGCCGCTCCGATACCGATGGGACCGCTGCTCTTCGCATAGACGAAGATGAACCAGGCGGTCCCGAAAACATAGCACAGCAGAATGCCGACAGCCATGGCGGGGATCAGTACGCGCAGCCTTCTTCCCCACAGTTCCGCGGACAGACCGACTGTGATCGCAGTGAAGAAAAAGCCGATGATATATCCGCCCGTAACGCCCAGGAGCGCGCCGACGCCGCCTTTGAAGCCCGACAGCACCGGCACGCCGACCGCGGCGAGAAGGACATAGACGCCCACGGTCCACAGCCCGCGGCGCGCGCCAAGAAGCGCCGCCAGCAGACAGACGGCAAAGGTCTGCATCGTGAAGGGCACGGTCAGCGGGACGGAGATCCAGGAGCACAGCACGATCAGCGCCACGCCCATCGCCGTCATCGCCAGATCCTTCACGCGTATTTTTTTTCTGTTCTTTGCAGCGTCCATAATCCCGGCCTCCGACTTTTTTCTTTATTATATCCGCTAAAGCGTCAATTGTCAACCAAATGAAAGAAGTGGGTTGACAATGAAACGAGATCTTCCGTCTTCGGACGGAAGAGTTTTTCTGTTGCCCGCAGCGCGCGCGTAAGGTATAATCGTCACGACAGATCAAATGATCGGAAAGCCGCGGGTGATACGATGAAGATCAAATGGAAGGACGGATTTGAGATCCGTGTGCGCGTCGACGGAGACGAGGTGCTTGTTTCCGCGAACAGGGAGGGCCTGCTCTCCCTGGCGGAACAGTTTTCCGCGCTGGCGGAGGAAGGACCGGGCTGTCATATCCATTACGACGAGCATAATTCTCTCGAGGGAGGCTCGTCGGGGCTGATCGTCGAAAGGATCTGACGCGAAAGCCGCTTCCCATCGCGCGGCGCGCGTGCTATAATGAAAAAAACGCACCGAGGAGTCATCTGATGAAAATCGTTTTTCTGGCCGTCTTTATCGTCTCGACCGCCGTCCATCTGTACGCCTCCGCCCGGCAGAACAAAAAGCTGCGCAACATCACGAAGCCCTTTTTGCTGCTGAGCCTGCTCGGCTTCTATGTGCTGGCGGCCCGCTCGCCGTCCGCGGCCGTGATCCTGGCCCTGCTTTTCAGCTGGATCGGCGACGTGCTGCTGATGCCCAAGGGCGTGAAGTGGTTCACCGCCGGCGGCATCGCCTTTATGATCAGCCACGCCTTCTTCATCGCCGGCTACTGCCGGGACATCGACTTCGGCCGCATTCCCGGAGCGCTGATCGTCTTCCTCGCGGTCTTCTTCCTCGCGGCGGTCGCGTATATCTTTTCCAAGCTCAAGCCGCATCTGCCGAAGGCGCTTTTCTACCCGATGTTCCTCTATCTGCTCATCAACGGCGCGATGAACTGCTTCGCGATCTTCCGCTGCGTCAGCGGCCCTTCGACCGCGACGCTCACCACGGCGATCGGCGCGGCGCTGTTCTTCGTTTCGGACACCTCGCTGTTTTTTGTCCGCTTCAATAAGGAAAGCCGCCTGAAAACGCATTTCCTCGTGATGCTCACCTACTCGATCGGCGAGCTGATGATCGTTCTGGGATTACTGTAAAACAGATATTATCGGAGGGAGAACATGAAAAGCTATCTTTACAACTCGCTGGCCAACAACGGCATCAAGCCCGCGGTGCCCGAGGGGACCGAGCTCGTCGACGCCGTCGGCCTGGATTACGCGGCCTACCTCCGCGGCCTTGCGCCGGAGGACGAGATCGTCCTCGTCGGCGGCGACGGCACGCTGAACTACTTCATCAACGCCGTCCGCGGCACGGAGATCAAGAACAAGGTCTACCTGCTGGGCAGCGGGACCGGCAACGACTTCTTCAACGACATCGACAGACAGCCCGGCGAGGAGGTCCCGATCAATCCGTATCTCGACAAGCTCCCCACCGTGTACGTCAACGGCATGGAAAAGCTCTTCATCAACAACATGGGCTTCGGCATCGACGGCTACTGCTGCGAGGTGGCGGATCAGATCAAGGAGAAAAACCCGCAGGAGAAGATCGACTATTCCGGCATCGCCATCAAGGGCCTGCTGTTCCATTTCAAGCCCTGTCACGCGGAGATCACGGTCGACGGCGTGAAGCATGAGTTCGACCACGTGTGGATCGCGCCGACCATGAAGGGCAAATTCTACGGCGGCGGCATGAAGATGGCCCCGGAGCAGGATCGTTTTTCGGGCAGGCTGACCGTAGTGGTCTACCACTGCCGTTCCAAGCTCAAGGCCCTGATCGCCTTCCCCTCCATCTTCAAGGGCGAGCACGTGCAGAAGAAGGACCTGGTGTCCGTCTTCACGGGCAACGAGATCACGGTGAAGTTCTCCCGTCCCTGCGCCGCGCAGATCGACGGCGAGACCGTGCTGAACGTGACGGAGTACACGGCCGTCCAGCCCGAATAAGCTTTCCGCAATGAGGTCGGGGAGCTGAGCATTCAGCTACGAAAGATGAAAAAGCGCCCTCCGTCCCTTTCGGACGGAGGGCGCTTTTTCCTGCGGGAAGCGGAAACGAGCCCGACCACAAAATATAGTATTAATCTTTCTTAATTTCGGCCCGTTGGGGACAAAATATATTGCAAAAGCGGCTTTTTGATGGTAAAATGCAACGATAGAAGAATAGCGCCCGCCTTTTGACCGGGCGCAGCATCCAGGCTCCGCCGGGCGGGATAAGGCCGGCGGGGGAAGAATTTCGGAGGAAACGCCGTGAAAGGGAAGAAAGGGATCTGTCTGATCCTTTGCCTATTGCTTTTGACAGGACTCGCGCCGCTGCGTGCCGCCGCCGTGTGCGGCGAGCAGGTGGACGGCGTGTGGGCCTCGATCGCGCTGACGGGAGGGGCCAACAAGGTCCTCTTCTCCGCGGACAGAGAGATCGAGGATCAGATCCTGTACCCGGGCGAGGGGACCGCTCAGCAGTACATCCTGCCCCCCGGGGCCGTCTACGACGCGGCGAGCAACACGCTGAATCTGACGGACTTCGACGAGCCGACGGCAAACCTCGTCCTCACGATGATGGGCGCGGATTTCAAGATCCGCCTCGAGGGCAGCAGCCGGCTTGGCTCGATCTGTTCCGAATCGAAGGGCCGCGGCGGCAGCATCACCTTCTGCGGCGACGGCGCGCTGGAGATCGCCGGCTCGGAGAACGCGATCCTCGTCCGCGCGGGCGGCGCGCCCGATTTCGTGCGCATCGAGCAGCAGCCGCGGCTGACGCTCTCGTCTTCCGGCAGCGCGATCCGCGTGGTCGATACCGCGCTCGCGGACGGCGCGATCTCCTTTGACAACAGCGTTCCGCAGCTGACGGCCTATGACGCCCGCCGCGAGATCGGCGCCGTGACGACGACCGACGGCAAAACGCTGGAGGCCCGCACCCTCCCCGGGAGCGACGCCCTGTACGGGATCGAGGACGAGATCGTTTTCGAGACCGAGCAGATCGTCAGCAACGTCTATCTGCTGGGAGAAAAGAACGCCGAAGGCCTCTACCCCGTGACGGAGGAGGTCGGACTGGGCGTTGAAGATACCTCCGCGTATCTGCCCGCTTACACGCCGCACGACTGGATCCTTGTCGAGACGGACAGCGGCGCGACGGCCTCGCAGGCGCGCTTCGCCCGCTTTACGATCAGCGTGGAGACGCCTTCCGAGGGCGGACTGCTGAGCGTCTCGCAGACCTCGGCTGTCCGCGGCGGCAGCGTCGACGTGCGCGCCGTCCCGCGGGAGGGCTTCAAGCTCGTTTCGCTCATGATCAACGGCACGCAGGTCTCCGCCCCGAACGGCAGCTACGTCATCGGCGGCATCACCGCCGACCAGACGGTATCCGCCGTCTTCGCCGCGGCCACGCCCGAGAGCGTCAGCCTCAGCGCCCCCGCGAACAAGGACTTCAAGGTCCCCGCCAACGGCGAGGCGCCCTTCGTCAGCGAGCCCTTTGCCGCGACCGTCAAGGACGGCGCGGGCGATCCCGTCGGCGCGTCCGTGCGCCTGAGCCTCGAGCCCGAGGCCGAGGGCGTTTCCATCGACGCGGAGGGCCGCGTCACGGTCACGAACGCGGCGAAGACCGCGGCGGCGGACGGCCTTGATTTCACGATCACCGCCTCCGTCGAGGGGACGGATATCCCCGCCGCGCAGGAGAGCTTCCATGTCTCGCTCAACGAGCGGAGAGCGGCCGTCGTCTTTCTCACGCGCGACGGCGAGACGCTGGGAGAGAGCGACACCGTGACGATCCCCGCCGCGGGAGAGACGACGCGGCAGCAGTACGGCGCCCTGGTCTACGACCAGTACGGCGCCCTGCGCGAGGAGACGATCGACTGGAGCGCGGGCGACTGGCCCATCGGCGTGCGCCGCGACGGCGACACGCTGACGGTCTCGGACAACTGCCGCGACGGCAGCACGCTCGTCGTGACGGCGAAATGCGCCTCCGACAACGCGGTCGCGGCCTCGGTCACGGTCGGCTTTGCCGCGCACCGGACGGAGATATCCCTCGCCGCCGCGCCCACGCGCGAAGCGCCCGCGGTCACCTGGCCGGAGTATTCGCTGGCGGCGGAAGCGGACCGCGTTTACGGCATCACCTGGGGCGCGCTCGTCACGCTGGGCGAGGGCGGCTCCGCCACGCTCGGCGGCGAGCCCCTGGAGGGCAGCTTCTCCATCAACAAAGAAGCCTCCGCGCTGCCGGATCTCAACGACAGCTTCAAGATCGTCTTTACCTATCTCGACGGCGAGGAGACCAAGACCGTCGAGGGCGAGGAGCACGCCGTCACGCTGGGACAGAAGTCGATCGGCGAGCTGACGATCACGCTCTCGCCGGCCGAGACGCCCTATACCGGCGCGGCCGTCGAGCCCGCGGTATCCGTGCGCCACGGCGAACGCGCCCTTGTTCCGGGCACGGATTTCACCGTGACGGGCTATGCGGACAACATCGCGATCGGCACGGGCAGCGTCACGATCGCGGGACAGGGCAATTACAAGGACACGGTGACGAAAAACTTCACGATCACCGCGATCCCCGGCAGCAGCGTGACGAGCTCCGTCAGCTCCTGCAAGCCTGAGGACCTCGGCACGTCGCCGGCCATCGTGCTCAAGTACGGCGATACCGCGCTCGTCGAGGGCAAGGATTATGATCTGAGCCTGAAGTACGACATCCCCGCCAGGACCGGTACGGCCACGGTCAGCTTCAAGGGCATTTACAGCGGCACGCGCATCCTCTCCTTCGACCTGCCGAACTACCTCATCACGGAGGGGGCGGGCAGCAGCTGGAGCAAGAGCAGCTCGAACGCGCTGCCCTTCAAGGCCAACGGCGCGCTCGGCAAATTCACCGAGCTGACCGTCGACGGCAAGACCGTCCCGACGAGCTACTACTCCACCGAGTCCGGCAGCACGATCGTCAAGATCAAGCCCGATTATCTCAAGAGCCTTTCGACCGGCAAGCACATCGTCGGCGTCGCTTACAAGGACGGCAAGGCCCTGGCGATCTTCTCCGTCACCGACGTGGAGCGCCGCGGCGTCGCCACCGGCGACGGAAACAACGCGACGGCCTGGATCATCGTACTGGCCGCCAGCCTGATTGTCTTCGGCGTGCTGGCCTTCGCCTTCGTCCGGAGCGGGAAAAAGAAAAAGAAGAAGAAAACGAAAAGATAAAGCAAAAAGACAGCCGTGAGGCTGTCTTTTTTATTCTCTCTGGTCGGTCACAAAGTGCTTGACGGTCTCTTCGGGATGCCGCAGCTCGTCGTTGAAAAAGACGGGATACATCTTTCTGCCTTCCTCCGGGGAGACCCAGACGAGGTATTCCTCGTTCCCCTCCTCGGTGAAGCTGCCGCGCACGGGCTCGAAGTCCGGCGGCGTTTTCATGTAGAAATAATAGCCCAGCTCGTAGATGAGCTTGCCGAAATGCGCGGGCATATCGCCGAGAAAGAAGTCCTCGGTCACGAAACCGAGG
>JBGUZD010000105.1:0-10447 GCA_045222695.1 Candidatus Limivicinus sp. | reverse complement strand
CCGAGTATGCAGATGGATTTCGACTGGTTCCCGGGCATGACGATCCGCGACGGCGTCCTGGGCCACGAATTCAGGCCCTATCCCGTCGCCCACGCCGAGATCCTCCTTGATACGAGCGCTTCCGTCGACGCGGCGCTGCTGCGCGCCTTCGTGCGCGGCGTCAAGGGTCTGATGCGGCAGGACGCGGTCGTGCGCGTCGGCTGCTTCGACACACGTTTTTACGGCTTTCACGACATCCATACCGACGAGGATATCCAAAACCTGAAGCTCAGCGGGGCGGGAGGTACGGATTTCCACGTCGCCGTCGCCGCGTTCAGCGGCGATGCGGAAAACCGCATCATCTTCACGGACGGCTTTGCCGAAATGCCGGAGCAGCGCTGCGACGCCATCTGGGTCGTTTACGGCAACGCCGTGATCCATCCGAAAGGCGGCCGCGTATTATACGTCCGTCCCACAGAGGAGAGAGAAAAGCATGAGATCGATTTTCTTATCACATGAGCAGGTCTTCGACAAGCCGCTTCCGATCTTCAAGGCCGTAGGCGCCGCCGCGCCGGCCGCCGATCTGGCGCTGCTGACGACGCCGGACGACGGCTTCCTTCACGAGGCGGAGGGCGGGATCAACTATCTGCTCTCCGACGGCTGCGTCGACCGCTTCGGCCGCGACGGCGAGTGCGGCGCCTGCGCGCTGCGCCCGGCGCTGCTGCTGGAGGAGGGGGATCAAAAGCTTCTTCACCGTGTGAAGGACGAGGACGGCGTCGTGACGGCCGAATACGGCAGCTATCCCGCCTACCTCATCGATCAGAGCCTGCGCGACATGGCGGAGCGTGAATTCCGCCGCGGCGCGCTGCACGACACGGGGCGCAGCATCCATGTCGCCGGTGCGGCGGTCCCGGTCTACGCGCTCGGAGGCAAGCGCCTTATCCGTCTCACGCTTGACCAGAGCGGCGCGGGCGGCTATGTCCAGCTGCGCGACGGCACGGTCGTGACGGAAGGGGAATCGGTCTTTCTCGAGTTTCGCCCCGTCCGCTGGCTCTACGACGCGTCGCTCGGCCTGCTGCTCAGCTGTCAGGCCCTGTTCGGCGGTATGGATCGCGAAAAGGCCGCCGCTTATCTGCAGGAGGACTTTCTCGCCGAGCTGGGAGAGGAGAACGACGACGCTCTCCCGGAAAACGCCCCGTTCCGCGTGGAGGAGCGCGATGAGCTCAGCCTGATCCGCGCCTATGTCGAGGCGAACATCCCCGTCTTTCTGCACGGGCTTTCCGGCGACGGAAAGAGCGACCGCGTCCGCCAGATCGATCCGCAGGTGCTGGATATCGAGCTGGTGAACGAGAATCCCGAGACGATCAACGGCCGCGCCGTCTACAACGAAGCGCAGGATCAGATCGTGGATATCAAGCCCGTCTGGCTCGTCAAGCTCGAGCGTTTGTGCGAGGACGGCGAGCTGCACATCCTCTTTTTCGACGAGCTGACCAACGCGACCAAGCAGACGCAGTCGGTCATCTTCAAGATCGTGCTGGAGCGCTTCGTGAACAACCGCTGGGCTCTGCCGCCGAACGCTCGGATCGTCGCGGCCGGCAACGACCGCAGCGAATCGACCTCCGCCCACGATCTGGCCGAGCCGCTCTTCGGGCGCTTTGCTCATGTATATATCCGCACGACCGTCGAAAACTGGATGCCCTGGGCGGTAAGGAGCCGGATCAATCCCTATGTCATGGAGTTCCTGGCGAATAACGACCTGTATCTGCGAACTCCCTTTACCGGGACCGAGGGCAACGCCGATCCGAGGCGCTGGGAAATGGTCTCCAAAGCCCTCGACAGCTCGAACAACGATTTTTCTCTGCTCGCCCCGATCGTGGGACGCGACGCCGCCGAGGCTTTTATCCGTTTCTTCAAAGCGCGCCAGGAGATCGCGGCGCTCGGAGAGTTCACGGACGAGGAGCTCTCCCGCTTCAGCGTCGCGCGCAAGTATCAGCTGGCGCAGCAGTGTCTCGTCTTTGCCGCCTCGCGGCCGGGCGACGCGCGTGCGCTCGTCGCCCGCCTCGGAGAAGAGTATCTCGCATGGTATGATTACATCCTCGGTCGCCGCAAAGCCCTTCCGAAGGAATAACTGAAACGAAAAGGAGAATGGATATGCGTTGGATCACCGAAGAAAACTACGCCCTGCAGATGCGCGAGATCGCCGAGCCCTATGTCGAGGAGCGAAAGGAAGCCGGCCATTTCGAGCGTGTGCACGGCGAGCCGATCTACTACGAGCATTTCAAGGCGGATGAGCCCAAGGCCGTCATCGTCATCAGCCACGGCTTTACCGAATCCATCCGTAAATTCACAGAATCCGTGTATTACATGCTGCAGGCGGGCTATGAGGTCTGGGGCCTCGATCACCGCGGACACGGCAGGTCTTTCCGCCAGAACGACAACCCTTACGTCGTGCATGTGGAGCGCTTTGAGGACTATGTGCTCGATCTCGTCTACCTGACCGAAAACAAGGTCAGACCCGCCGCGGGCGAGCTGCCGGTCTACCTTTACTGCCACTCCATGGGCGGATGCGTCGGCGCCTGGACGATCGAGAGCTATCCGAAGCTCTTTGACAAGGCCGTTCTCTCCTCCCCGATGCTGGGGCTGAGCTTCGGCAAGATCCCCATTCCCGTGGTCTATGCGGCGGCAAGCCTGAAGGGACTCGGCGAAAAGCGCAAAGAGCCCATGAATCCCGTCGTTTCCTTCCCGAAGGAAGGCGATTTCGAAAACAGCTGCGACTCCTCGAAGTGCCGTTATGAGTATTATTTCGACAAGCGCCTGAAGGACGCCTATCTCCAGACGCAGGATCCCTCCATCAACTGGGGCAAGCAGTCCGTGAAGGCCTGCGCGCGCGTCACGAGCAAAAGGCAGACGGCGAAGATCTCCATTCCCGTGCTGCTCATCCAGGCCGGGAACGACACCGTCGTCAAAAACGAGTCGCAGGATCTTTTCGTCTCGCGCACGAAGGGCTGTGAGTTTTACCGGGTTCCCGGCATGAAGCACGAGCTGTACATGACGGACTCCGAGGTTCTCGTCCCGTATTGGGAGAAGGTCTTCTCTTTCCTGAGCTGACTTGACAGCATCGGCCGCGGAAGGTAAAATAACATGGATAAGCGGGGACGGAGGCGATGATCTGTGAGCGCGTTTATCGAAAAGCTGCTCGATCTCCTGTTTCCGCCGCGCTGTCCTTTCTGCAGGGCGCTCCTGAAGGATCACGAGACGCTTCTTTGCGGCCGTTGCCGTAAGGAACTTCCCTGGACCTCCGGCGCGGCGCAGAAGCAGAGCTTCCGCCATGTGGAAAGCTGCGTTTCTCCGCTCTTCTATGAAGGCGAGGTACGGCGCTCGCTGCTGCGCTACAAATTCGGCGGCCTGAGCGTTTACGCGCCGAAGTACGCCGAGCTCATGTGCGCCTGCGTCGAAGGAAACGGTCTTTCTTTCGATCTGATCTCATGGGCGCCGCTCGGACGGAAACGCCTGAGAAAACGCGGCTACGATCAGGCAAAGCTGCTTGCGCTCGCGCTTTCCGAACGCCTCGAAAAGCCCTGCGAACAGCTCTTGATCAAAACAAAGGACAATCCGCCCCAGTCCGGGACCGGCTCTGCCGAAAAGCGCAGAGCCAACGTTTCCGGCGTTTACCGCGTCAAAGAACCTGCTCTCGTCAAAGGCCGGCGCATCCTGCTCGTCGACGATATCGTCACGACGGGCGCGACGCTCGGCGAATGCGCCAAAGAACTCAAGGCGGCAGGCGCGGAACAGGTCTGCGCCGTGACATTGTCGAGAAGCCGCATCGGCTGAAAAAAAGGCCGGCAATTGCTGAAATACACGTTGAGGTGACAGAAAAATGGTCATATTCGAAAAAGACATAGCGATCGATATGGGTACTTCGTCCACGCTCGTTTTCGAGCAGGGGAAAGGCGTCGTTCTTCGCGAGCCTACGGTCGTCGCCGTCGATAAATTCAGCGGCAAGATCCTGAAGGTCGGCCAGGACGCGCAGAAGATGCTCGGCCGTACGCCGGCCAATATCGTCGCGATCCATCCCGTCAGCTCCGGCGTGATCTCTGACTATGAGATGAGCGCGCAGATGCTGCGCGAGCTGATCGGAAGGATCACCTCCTTCAGCTTTTTCAAGCCCTGCGTGCTGGCCTGCGTGCCCAGCAGCATCTCCGGCGTGGAAGAGCGCGCGGTCATCGACTCCGCCATCGAGGCGGGCGCCAGAAAAGTGTATCTGCTCGAAACGGCGGTCGCCACGGCGCTCGGCGCGGGCATCGATATCTCCAAGCCCGACGGTCACATGATCATCGACATCGGAGGCGGAACGACAGAGGTCGCCGTCGTCTCCGTCGGCGGCGTCGTCGAATGCGAGTCGATCAAGGTGGCCGGCAGCAGCTTTGACGAGGCTATCGTCAAGTACGTCCGCCGCAAGCACAACATGCTCATCGGTCTCGGCACGGCGGAAGAGGTCAAACGCAGCATCGGCTGCGTCATCCAGCGCCCCGACGTCGGGCTGGAGGAGGTCAAGGGCAGAAGCCTGACCAACGGCCTGCCCAAGACGGTGTCCTTGAGCTCCACCGAGCTGATCGAGGCCTTCGTCGATCCGATGAACCGTATCCTCGAGGCGATCCACAACGTCCTTGAGCGCACGCCGCCCCAGTTGGTCGGCGACCTGGACAAGAACGGCATCGTCATGTCCGGAGGCGGAAGCCTGATCTACGGCATCGACCGCCTGATCGAGCGCAGCACCGGCATCCGCACCGTCGTCGTCGACGACGCGGTCTCCTGCGCGGCTTACGGCGCGGGCAAGATGCTCAAGCATCTTGACGATATGCAGGACGGCATGATGAACTTCTATCGCAAGCGTCAGATGAAAGCCTGAGAAAAGAGGACTGATCCATGAGCTTTTTCGATCTGATCCGCAAGGGCGGCTCGACGCCGAAGTGCTCGGCCGTCATCGTTGCGGCCGGAAGCTCGGTCCGCATGGGCTTCGACAAGCTTACGGCGCCTCTCGGCTCGGCTTCCGTTCTCCTGCGGACGCTGCGTGCTTTCGAGGCCTCGGAAAACGTCGGCGAGATCGTCGTCGTCACCCGCATGGACAGAGTTTCCGAGATCGCCGATCTCTGCGCGCAGAACGCCATCACCAAAGCCGCCAAGGTCGTCGCCGGCGGCAAGACGAGGATGGAGTCCTCGCTTATCGGCGTCTCCGCCGTCAAATCGAGCGCAAAACTCATTGCGATCCACGACGCCGCAAGACCGCTTGTCAGCTCCGCTCTGATCAAGCGCGTCGTCTGCGCCGCGGCCGAGCACAAGGCCGCAGTCCCGGTCGTGCCGAGCACGGACACGCTCAAGGCCGTCGGCGAGGATGATTATATTCTCGGCACCGTAGACCGTGAGAGCACCTACCGCGTTCAGACGCCGCAGGTTTTCGACGCAGTCCTCATCAAGGGCGCGCTGACCAGGGCCGCGGAATCCGGCCTTGCGCTTTCCGACGACAGCGCCGCCATGGAGATGACGGGCTTCCGGACCTATGCCGTCGCGGGCGAAGAGGACAATATCAAGATCACTAGGCCGCGCGATCTTCTGATCGCGGAGGCGATCCTTAAGGACAGGGGAGAACTATGAGAGTCGGCCACGGCTATGACGTACACCGTCTCGTCGAGGGACGGAAACTGATCCTCGGCGGCGTTGAGATCCCTTGGGAAAAGGGCCTTCTGGGCCATTCGGACGCGGACGTTCTGCTGCACGCGCTGATGGACGCGATCCTCGGCGCGGCCGCGCTCGGAGATATCGGACAGCATTTTCCCGACAGCGACGAGCGCTATGCGGGCGCGGACAGCCTGCGGCTGCTTGCAGAGGTCGCACGGCTTTTGAATGAAGCCGGCTACCGCCTTGTCAACGCCGACTGCACGATCCTCGCCCAGCGGCCCAAGCTGATGCCGCACCTCCCGCAAATGCGCGCCAACATTGCCCGCGCGCTCGAAGCCGACGTGGACGCGATCAGCGTCAAGGCAACGACGGAAGAGGGCCTCGGCTTCACCGGAGACGGTTCGGGCATCGCCGCTCACGCGGTCGTCCTGATCGAAAGACGATGATCACAGACCCGTACCGGGGCATAGAATGTCCTGTACCGTGTGAATCAATCGGGACAATAATCGGAGCATGGTTCGACCATGCTCCGTTTTTTTCATGAGGTGATCCAATGACGCATTATCTGATCATGTGCCGCAGCGTCACGGCGGCGCAGAGGGCGGCGAAGTATCTTGAACGCTCGCTGATCCACGCGGCCGTCACAAAGGCGCCGAGCCATTTGACGCGCTCCGGCTGCGCCTATGCCGTCAGACTTCACGGCAAGCTCGAGCAAGCCGTCAGGCTTCTGCGAAAAAACGAGATCGCATTTGAAAGGATCTACGCGACCGAAGACGGAAGGGAGTACAGGGAGGTGTCGCTTTGATCTATCTCGACAGCGCCGCCACTTCGTTCCAGAAGCCGCCGCAGGTATACCGGGCCGTGGAAAATGCGCTGCGCGAGGCGGCCAGCCCCGGAAGAGGAGCCTACGGCGCGGCAATGAAGGCCGCGGATCTGATGCTGGACGCGCGCGAGGGCGCGGCGGCCCTGTTCTCCTTCCCGCACCCGGAGCGTGTGGTGATGACGATGAACGCGACGCACGCGCTGAACCTGGCGATCCGAACGCTTGCAAGGCAGGGCGCGCGCGCCGTCGTTTCGGGCTATGAGCACAACGCGGTCGTACGACCGCTGCACGCCTGCGGCGCCGTGATCGACGTCGCTTCGGCAAGGCTTTTCGACAGCGAAGACCTGATCGCCGCCTTTCGGAAAAAGCTCCCCGGAGCGGCGCTCGCCGTATGCACGCACGTTTCGAATGTCTTCGGGTATATCCTGCCGATCCGTGAGATCGCCGCTCTCTGCCGCGATCACGGCGTTCCGCTGATCGTGGACGCGTCGCAGAGCGCGGGCGTGCTGAAACTCGACGCGGGGGAGCTCGACGCGGACTTTATCGCCATGCCGGGACACAAATCCCTGCTGGGTATTCCGGGCAGCGGCCTTCTTCTTTGCGGGAGCGGGGCAAAGCCGCTTCTTTTCGGCGGCTCGGGCAGCGACAGCCTCTCGAGGGAGATGCCCGCATACCTGCCGGAGCGCCTGGAGGCCGGAACGCAGAACGCCCCGGCCGCCGCCGCTCTCTGCGCCGGGATGCGGTATATCCGAAACCGCGGAAGGGCGCGGATCGAAGCGCATGAGAAAGAGCTTTGCCGTCATTTGGCGGAACTGCTGGAGAGGCGCGACGGGATCGAGCTCTTCAGGGCGCCGGACAGGGAACAGAGCGGCGTCTTGTCCCTTCGCGCAGAGGGGCGCGACTGCGAGGAGATCGCCTCGGCGCTTGCGGAAGAGGAGATCTGCGTCAGAAGCGGCCTTCACTGCGCGCCGCTGGCGCACGGCAGCGCCGGGACCTTGGAAACGGGCACGGTCCGTTTCAGCTTCTCACCCTTCAACACGCACGGAGAGATAGAAAAAGCGGCTGCAAAGTTAATAAAAATTATATAATTATACCGCCGTTTTCATTTGCCTTTTTTGCCCGGATGCTATATAATAAAGTGATAAAAAGGGGTAGTACGTGATTCGAACGAAGAGGTTGCCTGTATGGAAGCATTGAGAACTGCATTGGAGCGCTCGCTCAACCTGCTCACGACGATGGGCGTCGCCGATATCGTCGACATCCTTGTCGTAGCGTTTCTGATCTATAAAGCGATATGGTTTGTCAGGAGGACGAATTCCTATAACCTTGCAAAGGGGATCATCGTCTTCCTGCTGGTGATGCTGCTGGCAGATCTCTTCGGACTGAAGATGATCAGCTTCGCGCTGCGAAAAACGGCCGAGCTCGGCCTGATCGCGCTCGTCATCCTTTTCCAGCCGGAGCTGCGACGTCTGCTGGAAAGGATGGGCAGCGGCTTCTCCGCCTCGCGCGGAGAGATCGGCACGGAGATCGATTCCGCCATCGCGCACACCGTGCTGGCCTGCACGGAGATGTCCGCGTCGCGCACCGGCGCGCTCGTCATTTTCGAGCGCAGCGTCAAGCTCAACGAGATCATGAGCACCGGCACGATCATCAATGCCGATACGAACGCGGAGCTGATCAAAAACATCTTTTTCAACAAGGCGCCTCTTCACGACGGCGCGCTGATCATCCGCGACGGACGCATCGCCGCCGCCGGCTGCGTGCTCCCGCTTACCAAAAGCACGAATCTGAGCAAGGAGCTCGGCATGCGCCACCGCGCCGGCATCGGCCTGAGCGAACAGTCCGACGCCGTCGTCGTTATCGTCTCCGAGGAGACAGGCTCCATTTCCGTCGCGATCGACGGCATGCTCAAGCGTCATCTCACCTCTGCTACGCTGGAACGGCTTCTTCGTTCCGAGCTGATCGTGGAAGACAGCGGCAGAGACCAGCGCGGTTTCAAGCAGGTTTTGAAAAAGCTCTTCAAGGGGAAAAACAATGAAAAAGACGAGCATAATGAGAAAACTGTATAACAGCCGGATCTTTTGGGCGGTCGTCGCCGTGCTTGCCTCGCTGTCGCTGTGGGTCTATGTCTTCGGCCAGGAGACGCAGGAATATAAACGGACCTTTCCGGGCGTCAAGGTCGAACTGGTGGGAGAGGACATCCTCCTCAACTCCCGCAACATGGTCGTCACGGATCTGAGCACCAGCACCGTTACGGTCGAGGTGTCCGGACCGAGAAGGATCGTCGGCTCCTGGAGCTCGGACGATCTGACGGCGCAGGTCGACGTCAGCAAGCTGACGCAGTCGGCCTTCACATCTCTTCAGTACACGGTGAAGTTTCCCGACGGTACAGACACCAGCGGCGTCAAAACGAAGTCCAAAACGCCCGAGACCGTCAACTTCATGGTTTCGGCGCAGACGAAAAAGATCATCCCCGTCGTCGGCAGCTTCGAGGGAAGCGTGGCGGAAGGCTTCACAGCCGAAACGCCGGAGTTCGAGCCTTCCACGATCACGGTTTTCGGCCCGGAGACCTATCTGAAAAACGTGTCCCGCGCCTGGGTGACCTACGGCAACGGCGAGATCAACAGCACCTATTCCGTCGATATCGGCTATCAGCTGCAGGACGACGAGGGCAACGAGTGCTCGACGACGGGCCTGAGCTTTTCCGACGACACGGTGCGCGCGACGCTCCGTATCCTTGCGGTCAAGGACGTTCCGCTGAGCATCGACCTGATCGGCGCAGCCGGCGCGACCAGCGCCAACACCAAGATCAGTATCGAGCCGGAATCGATCACCCTCGCCGGCGACACCTCCATCCTCTCGGGCCTGAACCGCATTTCACTGGCCACGATCGATCTCGGAGACTTTGAGAGCACCTTTACAGGCGAATACAGGATCCTTTATGACGACGGGCTGAAGAACCTCTCCGGGATCACGGAGGCGAAGGTCGACATCGAGATCGTCGGCCTGGAGACGCGCAGCTTCGCCGTTCAGCAGGAAAACATGTCCTGCATCAACGTTACGGACGGCTATTCCGCGGGAGTGCTCTCGGAAAGCCTTGTCGTCAAGCTCCGCGGAGCGAAGGAACAGATCGAGCAGGTAAGAAGCGAGAACATACGCGTCACCGCCGACCTGAAGGACTACAACACCTCCGTCGGCCAGTACATGCCTCCCGTCAGGATCTCCGTCGACGGCTTCCCCGACGTCGGAGCGATCGGAGATTATACGATCTCCATCGAGATCAGGAAGGACTGAACATGACACAGGAAGGGATCGTGACCCGGCTTTTTCCGAACGATATGGCCGAAGTCGCCGTGACAAGGATGACCGCCTGCGGCGGGAACTGCGGCAGCTGCGAGAGCTGCATGCTGCAGAGCGAAGTGAAAACGCTCGCGCGGAACCATGTCTCCGCGCAGCCGGGGCAGCGCGTCGTGATCGAAAGCCGATCCTCCGCCGTGTTCGGCGCGGTCTTTCTTGTTTACGTGATGCCGCTGATCTGCTTTCTCATCGGATACGGCGCGGCCTTTCTGGCCGGCCTGCGCGAGGGACTGTGCATCGTCTGCAGCTTTGTCGGCCTCGCCGTTGGAGCGGGCCTTCTCGTGCTGTCGCAGCGGCGAAGAAAGCATGCGATCAGCTACGATATCATCAAATGTCTTTGACAGGAGGAAACCAGCGTGATCAAAAGCATGACCGGATACGGCAGCGCAAAGGGACAAGCGGGCGATCTGCAGATATCCGTTGAGGTCAAAAGCGTCAACAACCGGTATCTCGATGCCTCCGTCCGTATGCCGCGCAGCTTCCTCTTTGCCGAGGACGCCGTCAAGTCCGCGATCGGACGCCACATCTCCCGCGGCAAGGTGGATATGTTCATCAACGTCGATTCCTCCGCCGCGGACGATGTGAACGTGAAGGTCAACGAGGCGCTGCTCA
>JBGUZD010000104.1:0-20225 GCA_045222695.1 Candidatus Limivicinus sp. | reverse complement strand
ACGCGCCCCATGCCGCGCAGGCGGCATGGGGTGCGCGTCCCGATGGGTTACTTTATACGGATTGCTTCAGCAGCACAGGGAGCGGATCACTTGCCGTTGGCCTGGCCGCAGAAGTCGGCCACAGCCGCGGAGATCGCAGCCTCGCTGCCGTCGGAGGCGCCGACCTGCTGGAGCATGTTCCACCAGGCGGTATGGGCGGAGGCCCAGCCGGTGGTGACCTGGTAGTAGTCGCCCAGCATCGGCATGAGCTTGGTGTACTCGTTCATGATCTCGTTGTCAGCCCAGATGGCGGAGAGATCCGTGCCCTCGGCGGCGGAACGGGCGGCGAAGTAGTTGGCGGCGCGGACGGCGTCGGCGGTGTGGGCGCTGTCGCACATGTACTTGATGAAGGTCTTGGCAGCGTCGATCTTGGCGGCGTCGCCGTTATCGAAGATGCCGAAGCCCCAGATACCGCCCTGCAGCTTGGCAATGCCGCTCTCGGACGGGAAGGCCATGAAGACGATCTCGTCGCCGTTGAGGTTCAGACCGGCACCGGTGTCGGCGGAGTTCGGGTTGAGCTGCTGGGCGATGTTCCAGCAGAAGGCCATCTTGAAGATGCCGTTGTAGAAGTTGGCGATCTCTTCGCCGCCGTTGATGGCGGGATCGAAGGCGATGCCGTCCTGGTCATAGAGGGCCTTGAGGGCCTTGATGTTCAGGGGATCGTCCCAGGTGTAGGCGGTGTGGTCGGCCGTGGTGAAGGTGCCGCCGTAGAGGTTGTTGACGAGGGCGCGGGTGCCCTGGTCGCCGCCCTGGCCGCTGCAGTAGAGCGCGCCGACGGTGTCGCCGTAGTGGTCATACAGAGCCTGGCAGGCCTGGAAGAACTGCTCGGTGGTCCAGGTGTGGTTGTCCTTGTCGATGAACTTGTCGGCGCCGGCCTCAACAAAGGCGGTGTAGTTGATCGCCATGCAGTGGGCGGTCATGACGACGGGATACTCGTAGGCCTTGCCGTCGTCGGTGAAGCAGGCGGCGAGAGCGGCGGCGTTGAGCTCAGCCTTGTCGGTGTCGTCAAACATGTCGCTGATGTCGACCATGTGGCCGTTGGCGCCCCAGTTGGCAACGAGACGCTCGGGGCCTTCCATGATGAGGTCGGGAGCCTGGTTGGCGGTGATGGCGGTGTTGACCTTGTCGTCGCCGTCGGTGTAGGTCAGATACTCGACCTTGACGGCAATGCCGGTCTCGGCGGTGAAGGCGTCGGTGAGGGCCTTGACGGTGGCCTCATCGCCCCACTTGCCGATCGGGTAGGTCCACAGGGTGATCTCGGTCGCCCCGGCGGGAGCGGGAGCCTCGGCAGCGGGAGCCTCGGCAGCGGCGGGCGCCTCGGCGGCGGGGGCCGGAGCGGCCTGCTGGCCGCAGGCGGCGAGCGCGAAGACCATGACGAGCGCGAGAAGCAGAGCAAGAATCTTCTTCATTTTGGTTCCTCCTGATAGTTTTTTCCAGATGATTGATACGACGGTATTCCGCCATATTTCTATTTTGGATTGTAACGGACGCGGCGGCAAAAGTCAATGAAATTCTGAAAAAAAATTTCAGAAAAACGTCTTTCTGAAAAAAACTTTACGATATGCACAAAAGCGTCCCTCCGCTTTCGGCAAAAATGACGGAGGGCCGGACAGGCCCTCCGTCATTTTATTTCAAATATTACAAATGCTTGGCCTCCAGCGCGGCGGCAAGGCGCTCGCGGCTCGCGCGCGCGGCGGCGAGGTCCCGTCGGCAGAACTCTGAAAAGAGCACGTCTATCAGAAACAGCTGCGCGATCTTCGCGGGCACCGAGCCGAGCTGCAGCGGGCTTTCGTTCGCGCCGCAGGGCAGCACCAGATCCGCCAGCTGCGCGCCGGGAGATTTGGGGAAGCGCGTGACGAGAAGCGTTTTCACGCCGCGGTCCTTCGCCGCGCGCATCGTATCGATCAGCTCCTTCGTCGCGCCGGAAAAGGAGAAGAACATGATCACGTCGTCGCTGTCCATATTCACCGCCGTTATGATCTGGGAATGGGAATCCGGGACAGCGCTGAACTTTCCGCTGACAGTGGAAAAGAGATGGCTCGCATCCTGCGCCAGCAGCATGGAACCGCCCTGGCCCATGCATACCACTCTCCCGGCGGATTGCAGCATATCCGCCGCGCGGCTGATCTTCTCCGCGCTGATAAGCTCGAGGGTCTGATGCATGGCGGCCTGATCGGCCGAATAGAGCTTCTGACACATCTGCTCGAAATTATCGTCCGGCTCGACCGGGCCCGAAAGCAGACCGGCCTCCGGCTTCAGGGCGTAGGAGGCGTTCGCAAGCGCAAGGCGGAAAGCGTTGAAGCCCTTGTAGCCCAGACGGCGGCAGAAGCGAGAGACCGTGGCTTCCGCCACGCCGCAGTATTCCGCCAGCTCCGCGATCGAGAGGTACTGACTGCGTCCGCGGTTGGCCATGATGTAGTCTGCCGTTTTCTTCTCCGCGGCAGTCAGCTCGTAATAGGCGGCGGATATCTTGTCAAATACGCTCTCTTCCATCTGTCATTCCCCCAGGATCTCGCCGAGCATGCCGTCAACCTTGCCGAGCATGCGCGGCAGATGGAACGGGCCCTTGAAGGTCGAGCCCTTGCAGGCCGGTTCGGTAGGCTTGCCGTCGCGGCGCAGATATCCGTACCATTCGCCGTAGGCGGGGTCGGAGAAATGCTCGCGGCAGTAGTCCAGCGTCCTGCAGAACCAGTCGAGGTATTTCTCCCTGCCCGTGTCGCGATAGAGCATAAGCGAAGAGATCAGGATCTCGTCGTGCGGCCACCAGAGCTTCATGTCGTGCTCATAGGCCTCGGGCGGACGGCCGAGGCAGTCGATGAAATACAGCAGGCCGCCGTACTCCTTATCCCAGCCGGCGTTGATCGCGCGGTCGAAGATGATCTCGGCCTTCTCCACCAGCGTGTCGTCGCCGGTGCGCTTGGCCTGCTCGAGCAGGAACCACACGCCCTCGATGTCGTGGCCCGGGTTGACGATGCGCCCTTCGGTGAAATCGAGCCTTGCCTCGCCGTTGGGGCCGACGTTCTCGAGCACGCAGCCGAGCTCGTCCTTGACGTGGTAGCGGAAGATGTCGTCCACGCAGGCGGCTGCGCGCTGCTCGTAAAGCTCTTTGTGCGAGGGGTCGACCTCCATCAGCTCGCCCGTGACGTTGAGATAGATCATCGGGATGCCGAAGGCGCGGCCCGTACGGGTCTCGGGAACGGTCTTGGGACCGAGCCCGGTCGGATCGGGCATGCCGTGCCAGAGATCCCAGTAGAGGTCATAGGCCCGCAGCGCCCGCTCGAGATGCTCTTTTTCGCCGGTGACGCCGTAGTACGCGGCGTTCGCCATGGCGTAGAAGGCCTCGGAAAAATAATAGCGGCGCTGACGCAGGGGCTTTCCGTCCGCCGTGACGGTGAAATACATCCTTCCCGCCGCATCGGGGTTGATGCAGTATTTCTCCAGAAAGTCCAGGCAGCTCTTCGAGGCGGCCAGCCACTCCTCGCGCACGCCGTAGAGGCGGCACAGCCACGCGAAGACCCAGCCGCAGCGGCCCTGCATCCATACGCTCTTATCCGTGGAAAAGATCTTCCCTTCCCGGTCAAGGCAGGTGTAAACGCCGCCGTTGACGGGATCCATGCCGTTTTTCAGCCAGAATTCCACGCAGCGGCGCAGCTCCTCCCGTATCCAGAGACGGCTCTCGGTGAGCTTCGCTTTGTCCATAAAAACGCCACTCCTTTTCAATTTGATTTCTGCCTGTATACTAACAGCGATGAAAGAAATTTTCAACAAAAATATTTTTTGAAATTTTTATCCTCTGACTGCTGACAAAGCGGCGGAGAGATGCTATACTGTTTTCATATTCACCCGCCCTTCGCGGCGAGAACAAGAAAAGGGAATGAACGAGATGAAAAAACACATCGTCTGCTTCGGAGACTCCAACACCCACGGCTACTGCGCCGACCCGCGCGACTGCGCCGACGGCGGCGACCGCTTCAACGAGAACGAGCGCTGGACCTGCCTGCTGCAGAAGCAGCTCGGCGAGGACTATCTCGTGCTGGAAGAAGGTCTTTCCGGCCGCACGACCGTTTTTACCGATCCCCTGCATGAGAGCATGGCCGGTCTGGATACCGCCTATTCCTGCCTGATGAGCCACGAACCCGTGGATCTCATGATCATCATGCTGGGCACGAATGACACCAAGGAGCGTTTCGGCGCCAACGCCGCGGCCATCGCCGTGGGCATGGAGCGGCTGCTTCTCAAGTGCAAAAGCGTCCCCGCCTGGCGCGACGGGAAGCCCAACTTCCTGGTCGTCTGCCCGCCCCCGCTGGGCGAGGGCTTCCATGACGAGGTCATGGGCCCGGGCTGTGTGGAAAAATCCGTCGCGCTGCCGCCGTATCTGGAGGCCGTGGCCCTGCGCAACGGCGCGCACTATCTCAACGCCGCCGACTGCGAGTTCAACGACGTCGACTTCACGCATCTGTCCCGCCTCGGCCATTCCCAGCTTGCCGCCAAGCTCGCGCCGCTGGTGCGCGAATACGTCGGCTGATGGCGCGTCGCTTCTTCAATCCCGAGAGCGGGGTGTGGAAGCCTCTGGGCTTTTTCGGGGACCTTGTGATCCTCAGCCTGCTGTGGTGCCTGTGCTCTGTCCCGCTCGTCACGCTCGGCCCCGCGACGGCCGCGCTCTACGACACGGTCGCGCACTCGATGCGGCGCAAGGAGGCCCCGCCCTTCTACCGCTTTTTCGACACCTTCCGCCGCGAGCTGAAGGAGGGCGTCCTGCTCACACTGCTGCTTGCGGGCGTCGCGCTGGGGCTGGGCCTGCTGGCATACGGCTTTTTCCACCTCTTCCCCGCGATCGGCGAGCGCGGCGCGATCGTCTCCCTGGCCGAGCTGCTGCTGATCTTCCTCTATCTCGCCGTCGCGAGCTGGGTCTTCCCCACGCTCTCGCGCTTCACGATGGGCGTGGGCGCGCTCTGCTCCGCCTGTGTGCGTCTCGCGCCGGGGTACGCCCCGCGCAGCGCGGCCATGGCGCTGATGCAGATGCTCGCGATCGCCGCGAGCCTGCGCTTCGTCGTGCCGGTGATGTTCGCCCCCGCGCTGCTGGCCTGGCTGAGCAGCTTTCTGCTCGAGCCCGTCTTCGCGCGATACGAAACGACCGCCGAATGAAAAAACCCGTCCGCCAATGGACGGGTTTTTATTTTTTGTTTAGTAACGCAGGGGGCGACGCCCCCGGCGGCCCGCGCTTTATGCACCGAGCACGGTACGTCGACGAAATCTCCGGTAGAACAGCGCCGAGAACAGAGCCACGATGCAGTCGCTGACAAACTGAGCCCATACGATGCCGGGCATACCGAAGATCGCGTTGAGCAAATAAAGCATCGGGATATTGATCATCGCCCAGCGTCCCACAGCGAGACCGAGCGCGTAGCCTCCGCGCCCGACCCCCTGGAAGAAGTGGACATAGATGAAGCTCAAAAACATTACGATCGTCGCCAGCGCCCGGATGCGCAGGAAGCGCGAGCCGTACGCGACCGTGACCTCATCGGAGAGAAAGACGCGGATCAGCTCCGGGGCAAAAAGCTCATAGAGCACGATGCTCACGAGCGAAAAAACGATGCCTGCGCGGCGGGCAAACGTCAGCACGTCGTCCATGCGCCGCAGATTGCCGGCGGCATAGTTGTAGGCTGCCAACGGCACCATGCCCAGGCACAGTCCCACGCCGGTATTGAGCGGCAGGCGCTCTACCTTGAGGACAATGCCGATGGCAGCAAGAGCGCGGTCGCTGTATGAAGCCATCAGCCGGTCGATGACGATATAATCGAGATCGAAGAGAAACGGCCCGACCGCCGCGGGCAGACCCACGCCGAAAAAGGACTTCAGGTGCGCGCCCTTCGGCATTCCCACTCGCTGTGAGAGCGTCAGCACAGGGCTCTTGAGGCGGGCGATCACGGTAAGAAAATAGCCGCAGGTGATGCAGTTCGACAGCGCCGTCGCAATGCCCGCGCCGAGGATCTCGTTGCCTCGCGGCAGGATCACGAACATGAACAGAGGATCGAGCAGGATGTTGATGACGCCGCCGAGCGACACGCCGAAGCCGGCTTGTTTCGCGCAGCCGACGTTGCGCAGGAGATTGCCCATCGTCATCGACAGTACCGTCGGCATCGCGCCGATGACGATCACGCACAGCGCATAACTGCGCGCGAAAGCAAACGTCTCGTCGCTCGCGCCCAGCAGACGCAGCAGCGGCGCCATGAAAAGCCCCGTCAGAAGCGAAAAGAGCCCCCCGCTCAGCGCGGAAAACCGCAGGGAGAATGCGGCGACGGTGCGCGCATCCTCCGGCTGTCCGCGGCCGAGCAGCCGCGCCACCAGCGTGCCGCCCCCGACGCCCGCGACATTCGCCACGGCGATCGTGACATTAAACAGCGGCAGGATCAGCGAGACGCCGGCGACCATGAAGGGGTCGTTCGTACGGCCGATGAAAAAGGTGTCGGCCATGTTGTAGATCAGGATGATCAGCTGTGCGATGATTGTCGGCACAGCCATGGTCATCACAGCCTTCGGCACCGGCATCTGTTCAAACAGCTGCTTATTTTCTTTTTCTTCTTTTCCCATAGCAATCACTTTCCCATATCTGGGCGTATCATATCATGCGGCATCGTGTTCGTCCAGTCTCTTTCGCCCTGTCCTGTCCGGATCGGCCCATACGATTGACAAGCGGGCCGAAACGATGTTTAATTCTCTTATACCGTTCTCTTATTTCAAGGAGGTGCCGAACATGCGGAAGAAAAACTGCGTCCGGCGGCTCCTTGCGCTTTTTCTCTCGCTCGCGCTCCTTGCGCTCGCGGGCTGCGCCGTGGGAGAACGGCCGTCTTCTGCCGCCGCGGTCACGGACGAACCCTTCGACGGGCTGGAGGTCACGGTGCTCGACGCGGGCAAGGCGGACGCGATCCTGCTGACGACGCCGGATTCGGCCGTGCTGATCGACTGCGGCGAGAAAGGCTTCGGCGACGAGATCCTGGGCGAGCTCGCCGCGCGCGGGATCGGGAGGCTCGATCTGCTGATCGTCACGCACTTCGATCGGGATCACGTGGGCGGCGCGGCGAAGGTGATCGGCGGCGTTGAGATCGGCCGCGTGCTGCAGAACGCTTTTCCGAAGGACAGCGGCGAGTACCGCAAGTATCTCCGCGCGCTCGGCAAGGCCTCGCTCACGCCCGAGACCGTGCGCGAGACGCTCTCCTTCACGCTCGGCGGCGCGGACTATACGGTCGATCCGCCGCAGCGCGGGCATTACGACCGCGACGAGAGCAACAACGCCTCGCTGATCGTCACGGTCGCATACGGGCAGACGCGGCTGCTCTTCATGGGCGACGCCGAGACCGCGCGGATCTCCGAATTCCTCGCCTCCTCGCCCGCGCGCTGCGACGTCGTCAAGCTGCCGCACCACGGGGAAAAGGAGAAAATGCTCGACGCGCTGCTGGTCGCGGTCAAGCCGCGCTGGGCCGTGATCACCTGCTCGTCCGCCGCGCCGGAGGCCTCGTCCACGATGAAGACGCTCGCCGCCGCGGGGGTCGAGACCTTTCTCACCCGCCTCGGCGCGGTGCGCATCCGCAGCGACGGAGAGACGCTGACCGTCGAATACCGATAGGGAAAGCAAAGCGAAGCCCCGGGCAGATGCCCGGGGCTTCGCTTTGTCGTATGCTTTTCAGGACAGGAACTGATACGCCGTGAAGGCCGCGTAGACGCACAGCAGCAGCACGCCCTGCCACCTGGCCATCTTCCCGCGGCGCAGCGGCGGCAGACAGAGGATCGCCATGACGGCGAGCATCAACGGCAGATCGACGATCAGGCTGGAATTGAAGCCCGCGATCGTCTTTTCCGCCGGGACGGCGAAGGGCGAGATCGTGATCGCCATGCCGCTGACCAGCACGATGTTGAACAGGTTCGCGCCGATGACGTTGCCGAGCGAGAGCGCGCCGTGGCCCTTGGCCAGGCTGGTGATGGCGGTGATCAGCTCCGGCAGGCTGGTGCCGAGGGCGACCATCGTCAGTCCGATCACGCTGTCCGGCACGCCGAGCGCGGCGGCGATCTTCGTCCCGTTGTCGACGAGGAAGCGCGCGCCGATCGCGATGGCGGCCGCGCCGACGACGAGGGCCAGCAGATCCTTCCAAAGCGGCCGTTCCCCGCTCTCCTCCGCCGCGTCCTCCTCGGCGAGCTCGGGGTGCTTTTTCATCTGCACGGTCGAGAGGATCATATAGCCGACGAACACGCAGAGATAGCAGACGCCGATCCAGCGGTCGAAGCGTCCCATCGTCCAGGCGATCACGGCGTAGCTGAGCGCGGCGAGAAAGAAGAAAATCGTCGGCAGGCGAAAGGTCTTCGGATCGACCCTGCCGGGACGGATCGCCACGGTGAGCGCGGCGATCAGGCTGGTGTTGCAGATGACCGAGCCGATGGCGTTGCCGTAGGAGATGCCGGCGATGCCCTCCGCGGCCGCCTGCGAGGAGACCATGACCTCCGGCAGCGTGGTGCCGATGGAAACGACGGTCGCTCCGATGAGCAGCTCCGGCAGACGGAAGCGGTGGGCGATGCCGACGGAGCCGTCGACGAACCAGTCGCCGCCCTTGATGAGCAGCGCGAAGCCGAGCAGAAACAGCAATACGGGTACGAGCATGTTCTCTTTTCCTCTTTTCAGTTCCCGTCCGTCTCTCCGACGGGCGAGAGGTATTTGGCGCAGAAGGGCTTTATCTTTCCGGCGTCGTACACGTGCAGCGTGCAGCGGTGCAGACGCTCGAGGTTGAGGTTCATCGCGTCCTGGAAGGCCATGGCCGACAGGGTCAGGCTCTGGTGACGCACGCGGTAAAGGAAACTGTCGAAGTCCATCTCGTCCGCGCCGAGGCTCTCCGGCGGCTCCTCGTCCGGCGCGCGGCGCCAGTGGCGGGCGACGTACTCGCGGTTGTCCCGTGCGCTGCCGCGCTCCGGCGAAGAGTGCGCGATCGCGCTCAGCGCCCGCAGCGTCCCGTCCTGTCCGATGAGGTAATTCGCATGGAAGCCGCAGAGCGGATGGTCGCAGCGCGAGGGCATGAAGCTCCCGATCGGGACGCCCGTCTGGTCGGCGATATCGCGCATGAGTTGATCGAGCGTATAGCGCTCCGCCCCGTCCGGCATCGCGGGATAGCGGCCGAAGTAGGACACGGGCTGGAAATGGATGCCGCGCACGGCGGGCGCGAGCGACACGGCCAGCCGCACCAGCTCGCCGAGATCGTCGTCGTTGACGCCGCGCACCACCGTGGGCACCAGCGTCACGCCGAGGCGCAGCGCGCCGCAGACCTCGATCGCTTTTTTCTTCTGCGCGAGCAGCGGCGCGCCGCGCAGCGTCTCGTAAATATCCTCTCGCGTGCCGTCGAACTGCAGGAACACGATGTCGAGGCCCGCCGCGGCCAGGCGCGCGGCGTAGTCCGGCTCGCGCGCGAGCCGCAGGCCGTTGGTGTTGAGCTGCACGTAGGAGCAGCCCGCCTCCTTGGCGTAACGCACGAGCTCCGGCAGGTCGTCGCGCTGCGTCGGCTCGCCGCCGGAGAGCTGCAGCAGCACGCCGCCGCATTGCCGCACGATGTCGTCCACGGCGGCCTTGAGCTCCTCGAGCGCGGGTTCGTCCGAGGCCTCGCCGCCGCGGGCGAAGCAGAAGCGGCAGCGCAGGTCGCAGCGCCGCGTCACCTCCAGGAGCACGCAGCAGCTGCCCGACTCGTGCTCGGCGCAGAGGCCGCAGTCCCCGGGGCAGCGCAGGCCCTGCCCGGGCGGGAGGGGCCGCTCGTCGCGCAGCCATTTCTTAAAGTCGATCGCGCCGGACCAGACGAGCGTGCGGAACGCTCCGTGCTCGGCGCAGCTTTTTTCCAGAAAGATGCGTCCGTCCCCCTCCCGCACGAGGGCGGCGGGCAGGTTTTTCAGGCAGACCGGACAGACCGAGCGCGTTTGGCGGATCGTCCGCGCCTCCCGCGCGTCCCCGAAATAGGGGCAGCGCTCGCGGATACATTCGGTATTCCACGGCGAGAAGCCGCAGCGCGGGCGACTGACGGGCATCGCGACGCCGAATTCCTTTTCCGAAAAGGCCGCCGCGCATTCGATCGCGATACGTCCCGTGCGCTTGCAGCAGCGCGGGCCGCCGATCTCGGCGTTTTTCTCCAGGCACTGCGCCGCGAGCTTCTGCGGGATGGCCCACTGCTCCGGCGTCATGGGCGAGGCGCCGCTGACGATGCTGGCGAAGACGCCCGCGCCGGCCGCGGCCCCGCAGACGCCCTGAAAGCCGCAGGCGCCGCCGGCCGTTTTCTGTCCGCGCTTCCATGCCTCGCGCAGCGCGCGCGCAAGATCGAGCTCGCCGCCGCAGTTGTGATAGGCCGTCAGCAGCACGCAGGGGATGATGCTGTGGTGCTCCGGTCCGTGGAGGTGCACCTCCGGCATTTCGCACAGGCGCAGGAAGAGCGCGACGGGGTCCTTCTCCTCGCTGCGCAGCAGCAGCTCCAGGATCTCCGCGCCGCCGCCGGCGTGGCACTCGTCGCAGATGAAGTGCCCGTCCTCGCAGGCGGCGTTGGCGCTCTTGCGCTGATGGCAGAGCCGGCACTCAAGCAGCTTTTCCTCCTCGAAGTAGATCAGCGGCTTGCCGCAGACGAGGCAGTTTTTCTTTTTGTCGTTCCGGCCGCCTCCGCAGCAGCACGCGCCGTTCTCCGCCATACCGGGCCCCTCCCGTTTTTTGATTTCCATGTGCCGATTATACCCGTGCGCGAGGAAAAAAGCAAGCGTCCCGCCGCGGCGCGCGGACCGCGCGGAGCAGAAAAACGCCGCCGGAGGCCCGGCGGCGTTCGGTCTTGTATGACGATGAGCGGACGCTCTTGTGCGGCAGCGCGTTTTCCTTCGGAACGGTCCCTTCCCTTATTCCGGGAAGATCTCCAGCTCGAGATCGGAGAGCGCCCAGCTGCTGCAGGGGTGGATATAGCCCGCCCCGGCGTCGGCCAGACGGCGGCCGTCCATCGAATCGGGGATAAAGACCTCGCCGCCGATGAGGCGCGAGCGGCACCAGCCGCACTCGCCGCTGCGGCAGCGGGACGGCGCGGCGATCCCGGCGCGCTCGATCGCGGTGAGGATCGGCTCGTCCGCGCGCAGCGGGAGCTCCTTTTCCTCGCCGAGGAAGCGCAGCTTCAGCGTAAAGACCTTGGAGGCGTCGGACGTGTAGCTCTTGAAATATGTCGGCGAAGCCGGCGCGGGGACGAACTCGCGGCGGATGTGCTTTTCGTCTAGATCGAGGCCCGGCAGCTCATGGGCGAGGAAATCGTGCATGGCGCGCGGGCCGCAGATGTAGAGCGTGTAGTTCTCCGGCGCGTACTTCTGGATCAGCTCCGCGTCGATGAAGCCGTGCTCGAAGCCCTCGGCCTTCTCCTCGCTGAGCACGTGGACGACCCGGAGCTTGTCCGTCGCGGCGCAGAGCTTTTCGAGCTCGTCGGCGTAGAGGACGTCCGCCTTCGTGCGGCTGCCGTAGAGCAGCGTCAGGCGGAAGTCCTCGGTCCCGTCGGCGATCGCGCGGGCCATGGACATGAAGGGCGTGATGCCGCTGCCGCCCGCGAGGCCGACGACCTCCTTTTCATCGCGCAGCGGCTCGTAGCTGAAGGGGCCCTCCGGGCCGGAGAGCGTGACCTCGGTCCCGACTTCCCAGTTTGCGAGGATGTAGTCGGAGACGAAGCTGTCCTGCGCCTTTTTCACGGTGATCTCATACTCGCCCTCGAGCGCGCGCGCGGGCGAGGCCGCCAGGGTATAGGGCCTGGCCGTGACCGCGCCGCCGATCTTCAGCTTGACGGACACATACTGCCCGGCGCGGAAATAGGCGAGCTTGTCGGCCTTGAGCACATAGGTCTTCGCGTCCTTGCGCGGGATGATCGCACTGACGACGGCTTTCTGCTGCTTCGGGTGCAGCGACTGCGCCAGGCGGTTCACACCGTAGACGGCCGTGATGGGCTCGAGCGAGCCGCTCTGCAGGATCGCCCGTCTGCGGGGGACCATCTTCTTGAAATGCAGCATGTCGAGGAGGCCGATGGGCTTCACATGAAAATTAAACTTTTTCATCCTTCTCCTCCTTCATGTCCTTCATCGTCAGCTTCACGGCCATGTCGCCGCCCATATAGGTCGAGCTGTAGCCGTAAAGTCTGGGGCCGTAGCCGCTGGCGAAGCGGATGTTCTTCACGCGCTGATCCTCGTCGAGCATCTGCAGGCGGGCCATCAGCCCGTCGCCCTCGCCGCAGGAATAGGCGTACATCGCACCCTGCGGCACCAGCGCATAACGGGCCAGCGTCGCGGGCGAGGCGATCTCGATCTCCTCGATATAGGGCAGGATGCTCGTGCCGGTGGCCTTCTCGAAATCGCGGATCAGCTTCTCGGCGACCTCGCGCTTCTTCGCCACATACTCCTTTTCGGTCACGTCGGACCAGATGTCCTTCATAAAGAAGGTGGTGAAGCTCATGATGCAGGTGCCCGGGGGCGAGCAGTCGGGGATCGCGTGGTTGAGACAGATCGTGGCCTGCATCGGGTGCTCGCGGAAGGTGCCGGCGAGCTCCTGCTCCTTCACGGTGTCGGACAGCTCGCTGATGAAGTAGCTGTATTCGTGCACGCCCAGCTCCTCGGCCGTCCTGTTCAGACCGACGTAGACGCAGTAGCCGCGCCCGCCGATCTTGCGGGCGTTGACCGCGCGGACGTGGGCCTCGGGCAGGTCTTTGCCGCCGTCCATCATGTCGCCGAACACGGCGTTGGGCGAGATGTCCGGGATGATGTGGCGGGCATAGAAGGTCCCGTGCGTCGTCTCCACGCCGACGGGAGCGCCCTCCTCCATCAGGATCTTCGTGGCGAGCGTGTTGTACAGGATCGTGCCGCCTCTCTCTCGGATCGTCCTGTCCATCGCGACCGAGAGCTCGTGCGAGCGGTAGCGCGGGATATACGCGGCGTTCACAATGTACTTGTGCACCAGCGCCGCGTAAAAGCCGAACTCCAGATCCTCCATGTTCACGCCCATGTAGCACCAGTAGGCCGAGAGGATCTTCTGCGCCTTGAGCGGCATTTTCAGCTTGCGGAGCACGACCGCCGTGGGATAGTTGGCGCACTTGAGGAAGTCCGGGTGCTCCTTCATCATGACCTTCGGGTCCGCTTTCCCGCCCGCCGCGGCCACGGCGGCGTTGGCGGCCATGATGCAGTCCGCCAGATAGAAGAACTTCTCCATGGATTCGCGGCTGCCGGGGACGTATTCCTCCATCTTGTCGATGTAGGCCTCTTTTCCGAAGGGCATGACCGCGTCGATCTTCTCCTCGCCCTCGCCGCAGATGATCAGCCGGTAGGCCTCCGGGAGCCTGACCCAGTCCACCTTCGCGCCGTAGGAGTCGATCAGCGCGCCGACCTCCTCGCGCGCGTCCGGCTCGCCGACGTCGCAGAGCTCGTGCAGGGCGGGCTCGAACTCGAAGCGGCCGCGGCGGAAGCTCGTGGCGAAGCCGCCGGGCAGATTGTGCTGCTCGATCAGCAGCGTCTTAAAGCCGCGGCTGCAGGCGGAAGCCGCCGCCGACAGCCCGCCGTTGCCGGCGCCGATGACGATGATGTCATATTGCCTGTCCAATTGCCATTCCTCCTTGTCGTTTTATTTCCGTTTATCCCCTCCTCCGGGACGCGGAGCGCGGGGCGCTTTCCTTATTTACAGCCCGCCGGCGAAGAGCAGGCTCAGCGCGATGAGGAGCTGCCCGACGTAGTAGAGCATCACGTTCGTCACGCGCAGGCTCTGCTTCGTTTCGCTCCCGAAGGTGTTGAGGATCAGCACGACGTCGCTCACCAGGAAGAAGACCGCTCCCGCCGCGAACAGGCCGGTGAAGGCCGAGGGCGCGGCGAGCAGGTTGGAGACGGCGACGCAGTTGAGCAGCACGATCGCGCCGATGTAGACCACGCCGAAGATCTTGAAGGCCTTCTCCGCGGTGATGCGCTTGAAGATCCAGCTCATCAGCAGCGCCGTCAGCGCCGCGCCGGCGAGGAAGACCGCAAGCTTGTTCCCGCACAGCGGCAGCGCCGCGGCGAGATACAGGATGTGCCCGCCGAGGAACACCAGGATCCCGACGAGGAAGATCAGCTTCCCCTTCTTTTCAAAGACCCAGCGGAGATTGAGCAGCACGTCCGCGGCGCAGCCCAGCACGAGACCGAGCACGATCAGGCGGGCCGGCGGCGTTCCGGGAGAGGCCAGAAGGCCGAGCAGCACGAAGCAGCACGAGGCCAGGCCCTTGAGCAGGACCGCCGGCACGTATTTCTCCCGGCTCTCCTGCCGGAGGAAAAGCCAGGCCAGCGCGAGGCACAGGGGGATCAAAAGCAGCATATTCCATCCTTCCTTTCCGGGCCGTCCGTGGTCGGCTCTTTACCGTTTATAGCCGGTCGAGAGGTCGACGACGTTCCGAAGCGGCCTGCCGCCGAGATAGTTTGCAAAGTTCTCCAGCGCGATGTCGATGATGCCCTCGTAGATCGAGGCGTGGTGGAAATTGCCCGCCACGTGCGGCGTGATCACAAGCTTTTCCTCCCGCCACAGCGGACTGTCGGGCGGAAGCGGCTCGGTCTCGCACACGTCGACGGCGGCCGCCGCGATCTCGCCGCTGCGCAGCGCCTGCAGGAGGACCTCGCTCGACACGGCGTTGCCGCGTCCGCAGTTGACGAAGACGGCGCTGTTCTTCATCCGTCCGAAGCGCTCGGCCGTGTAGAAGTACGCGGTCTCCTTCGTGCTGGGGAGGACGGACATGACCACGTCCGCCTGCGGCAGGACACGGTCGATCTCCTCCGTCTGGACCAGCTCGTCCACGCCCTCGGGGCAGGGGCCGCCGCGGCGCTTCACGCCGATCACCCGCGCGCCCATGGCCTTCACGAGCCTTGCGTAGCTCAGCCCGATATCGCCCAGGCCCACGACCAGCACGGTCGCCCCGTTGAGGGACGAGACCATCCCGTGGTCCTCCCAGCGGGAGCTGAGCTGGGAGCTGCGGTACAGGTGGAGCTTTTTGATCAGCATCAGCGTCATGGCGAAGGCGTGCTCGGAGACGGCGAGGCCGTAGGCGCCGGTCGCGTTGCAGAGCACCGTTTTCTCCGCCAGGACGCCCTTGGGCATGTACGGATCCGCTCCGGCGGAGAACAGCTGCAGGACGTCCAGGTTCTCCGACGCGGCGATCTTTTTCGGCGGCACGTTGCCGACGATGAAGCAGGCTCGCGCGATCTGCTCCTCCGTCGCGGCGGCGGGGGTCGTGAAGGTGAACGCGCAGTCGGCGCCCGCTTCCTCCGCCGTACGGCGGAAGGCGGCCTGTTCCTTTTCTCCCGTTTCAAGTGCGATCAGTATGTTTTTCATGGCGGCAAGCTCCTTTTCATGGCTTTTTTATGTTATTATTATGATAAAGCAGAATGCAGAAAAAGACAAGCCCGTCAAATACTGGAAAGAGCGCGGGAGCGGGACGCGGGCGCAGCTCCGCTCTTGCTTTCCCGGGCTCCTTCCACTATAATTCAACATGAAAGCACAGCGGGAAGGGAGCGATGCGCGGCATGGAAACGCTGATCGAACTGCTTGACAGGCGGCCGCTGGAAAACATACTGGGAGCGGAAGTGTTCCGGCCGAAGCGGGTCGTGTACATCTGCCCGGAATTCGCGGCCCGCAGCGCCGCGCTCCACAAGAAAATGCGCGCCTACTTCGAGCGGCGCGGCCAGCGGGTGGAGCTCATCTTTTTCAAGGCGGACGTCTACGACGCGGACGCGGTGCTCGCGCTGCTGCGGACCATCCTCGCGCGCTATGACGACTGCGCGATGGACATCACCGGCGGCACGGACGCCGTGCTCTTCGCCGCGGGGCTGCTCTGCGCGGAGGCGAATATCCCGGTCTTTACGTACAGCCGGAAAAAGAACAGCTTCTTCAATATCCGCAACGCGGACTTTGCCGAGGGCCTTTCCTGCTCCCTGCGCTACGAGGTCGAGGACTTCTTCCTGATGGCCGGGGGCTCGGTGCGCGAGGGGCGCGTGAACAACGGCGTGCTCGAGCGCTATCTTCCGGACTTTGATCCCTTCTTTGAGGTCTTTTTCCGCCACAGGCGGGACTGGACGGGGATCGTCACCTATATCCAGCGCGTATCCGCCGCGGGCGAGAACGGCGCGGTCACATGGGAGGCCTCCGGCCCTTACACCGTCAAGGGCGAGCGCGGCTCGCGCATCGACGCGCCGGAGGACGCGCTGCGCGAGCTCGCCGCCATCGGCTTTATCCGCGAGCTGCGCATCACGCCCGAGCGGGTCTCCTTCCGCTTCCGCGACGGGCAGATCCGCTCCTGGCTGCGGGACGTGGGCAGCGTGCTGGAGACCTATGTTTACAAGGCCTGTCTGGACACGGGCGTCTTCGACGACGTGCGTCTGAGCGTGATCGTCGACTGGGAGGGCGAGAACAGGGACGGCTCCGTCAGCAACGAGCTGGACGTCATGTGCTGCCGCGGCGTCGTGCCCCTTTTCATCAGCTGCAAGACCTGCGACGTGAAGACCGAGGCGCTCAACGAGCTGGCCGTCCTGCGCGACCGTTTCGGCGGCGAGATGGCCCGCGCCGTCATCGTCACGGCCGAGCGCGGCAACGCCCGCATGCGCAACCGCGCCGCGGAGCTGAACATCCAGGTGATCGAGCCCGGCGATCTTTCCGCGGAGCGGCTGCAGAAGCGTCTGAAGGACTGCATGAAGATCTGACGGCCCTTCGGCGGCGTGGCGGCCTCCGCCCCGCCGACATTCCGAAAAAGGAGTATTCCTGCGCATGATCGTCAACTATCACACGCACACGCCCCGCTGCGGCCACGCCGCGGGGACCGAACGCGAATACGTCGAAGCCGCCCTGCGCGCGGGCATCCGGACGCTCGGCTTTTCCGATCACACGCCCCATGATTACGGCGTCCCGTATCGGAACAGCCGCGTACGCATGGCTGTCGAGGAGCTGCCCGCCTACGCCGACACGGTCCGCGGCCTCGCCGCGGAATACCGGGACAGGCTCGAGATCCTTCTCGGCGTGGAGGCCGAGTATTATCCGCAGCATTTTGCCCGTCTTCTCGAGCTGCTGCGCCGAAGCGGCGTGCGCTACATGATCCTCGGCCAGCATTTTCTCGGCAACGAGATCGGCGAGCCCTACTGCGGCCGGCCCACGGACGACCCCGCGGTCCTTGAGCGCTACGTCTCCCAGTCGATCGAGGCGCTGCAGACCGGCCTGTTCAGCTACTTCGCCCACCCCGATCTTCTCGGCTTCACGGGCGGGGACGACGAATACCGCCGGCAGATGCGCCGGCTCTGCCGCGCGGCGAAGGACGGCGGCGTGCCGCTGGAGATCAATCTCCTGGGCATCCGCGAGGGCCGCAGCTATCCCGACGAGCGCTTCTGGCGCATCGCGGCGGAGGAGGGAAACGCCGTCGTCATCGGCTGCGACGCCCACCGGCCCGAGCATCTCCTCGACCGCGAAAGCGAGGAAAAGGCGCTCGCTCTTGCCGAAAAGCTCGGCCTGCAGCTGACGGAGCGCGTCCGCCTGCGGGAGATCTGAACGCCGCCGGCTTCCTTTCCCGACAGAAAATACAGCGCCCGCTCCCCGTTTTCGGGGAGCGGGCGCTGTTCATGTTTTCCGCGCAGGGCCGGGCTCCGCTCAGGTCGAGAGCTGCTTGATCTGCCCGACGATGAGCTTGCCGACGGCCTCGGCGAAGAGCGAGGGATCGTGTATGCGGACAAAGTCGCGGCCGTAGACCATCCTTGCGGAGGGCAGATTGTCGTCCTCGCCGGTGAAGATGCAGATGACCGCGATCCCGTCCGCGCGCAGGCGGCGCACCTCGCGGGCCGTGTCCCGGAGCGCGCGGATCCCGTCGTAGCTCAGCCCGACGTCCCGCTCGTCCCTGCGGATCTTGGCCGCGGGGTCCAGCGGCTTCACGTCCGAGAGCACGATGAGCATCTTGTGCTCGTACGGGGAGCGGGACATCAGCTCGCCCGCCGCGCGGATGGCCAGGCCGTCCCGGTTGCAGCCCTCGGGACAGTAGGTGAAGACGCCGCTCCCGTCGTCCGCCGGGGAATAGTCGCTGAACAGGCGCATCACGGTAAAGCCGCTCATCGAGCAGAAGCCCATCACGCGGCAGGGCACGCGGCAGCGCGCGAGCGCTTCGGAGATGATATAGGCCTGGGTGGAGATCTTCGCGGCGCGGTTGACCTGCGAATGGGAGGCGTCGAGCAGGATGTCCACGCTCATGTCTCCGGCGTTCTCGTTCTCCCGCCTGGCGAACACCTTTTCCTCGCCCAGCACGGCGGCCCTCCACGCGAGGGCGGGATCGAGCGCGCCCGCGTTGGATCTCAGCCGCTCGGGCTGCATGTGCAGGAGGATCGAGTTCATGATGTCGGTGCTGAGCTTGGCGATCTGAAGCCTGTTGCGGCGCAGGTTTTCCCGGTAGAAGGCGCGGTTGTTGTCGATCAGCTCCGCCTGCCGCCGTCTCTGATGCAGCTCGAAGGTGCTGTAAACGCCGCGGAGCTCAACGACCTCGCCCTTCGTGTAAAACAGGTGCGTAAACCTGTGGCTGCCGCCGCAGAGCTTTTTTTCCAGCCGGACGACCTGCTCGGTCGAATAGATCGATCTGCCGAATTTCGTCTCGAGAAAGGCGCGCAGCTCCGACTCGTTCATCTTCGCGCTTTGGACAAAGTCGCCTCTCCAGCCGGAGATATCCCCGTGATACAGGCCCTTTTCGTGCGCGAAGATCGGACCGCGCTGCAGAAAGCTGTCGACCGACATCCGTCTGGGATGCCTCAGGCGGTTTTGCAGGCGGATCTTTCCGTCGCCGCAGAGCCCGTAGCGCTCAAGGAAAAAGCGTCTGGCCTCGGCCACGATCTCGTCCGTCGTCATATCGGCGCCGAGCCTCAGCTCCGTTTCCGCGGGCGCGGGGCGCATCTTCTCCAGCACGGGGCGCTCGGAGAGCTCCGCCCGGAACAGGATCGGCTCGAGCGCGCTCCAGAACAGGCTTTCATAGACGGCGGCGTCCCTGTACTTGTCGAGCATGGCGAAGAGCCCTTCGAGTTTTTCGTACTCATAGTGACGTCTGGCCGCGCCGAAGATGATGTTCCAGTAGATGTCCGCGTCTCCGCTGTTGTCATAGGCCTTGAAGTCCGGCGCGAAGGAGTAGTCGTCCGCGCAGGTCCATATGATGTTGTCGGCGCGTCGTTTTTGAAGCTCCGTGATGTTCTGTTCCATGGCGGTATCGTTTCCAGGCCTCCGGCCCGTATCGTCGTTCGTATGCCTGCCGCGCGGGGGAGGGGCGCGTTCCGCTCAGATCCGGATCAGCTCGTAGGCTCTGGTGCCCAGGCCGATCTCCTCGGCGTGGATAAGGCCCGCCTCCCACTCGGCGTCCGGGTGGTTGAGGTGGAAGTACTCGTGGTTGGGATCGTCGTCCCAGAAGCTCTTGATGTGCCGGTCCAGACGGCTGCCCGGGTTGACGGGCATCCTGTTGCACAGATCGACGCAGGCCTGGTCGAGCGCCACGGGGTCGAAGGAGGCCAGCATCCCGACGTCGGGGATGATCGGGACGTCGTTTTCCGCGTGGCAGTCGCAGAAGGGCGAGACGTCGCAGATCAGGCTGATGTGGAAGGCCGGGCGGTCCTTCACGACGGCGTAAGCGTACTCGGCGATCTTCTGCGAGAGGATCGCGGTGGAGTTCGCATCGCTGGGCACGATGGCGTTCTTCGGGCAGACCGCGAGGCAGCGGCCGCAGCCGACGCATTTGGCGTGGTCGATGCGGGCCTTGCCGTCGGTGACCGAGGGGCCGCCGTGCGCGCAGATGCGCACGCAGGAGCCGCAGCCGACGCAGTTTTCCGTCTCCACGACGGGCTTGCCCTCCCAGTGCTGCTCCATCTTGCCGGAGCGCGAGCCGCTGCCCATGCCGAGGTTTTTCAGCGCGCCGCCGAAGCCCGCCTCCTCGTGGCCCTTGAAGTGGCTCAGCGAGATCACGATATCGGCGTCCATGATGGCCTGGCCGATCTTGGCCTCCTTGACCAGGGGCAGATCGATCGGGACGAGCGCCTCGTCCGTGCCCTTGAGGCCGTCGGCAATGATGACGTGGCAGCCGGTCTGCAGCGGTGAGAAGCCGTTGAGATAGGCCGTTTCCAGGTGGTCGAGCGCGTTTTTGCGGCTGCCGACG